>JAJRPV010000049.1 GCA_024280575.1 Campylobacterales bacterium | reverse complement strand
CCCTCTGAGGATGATATCATTTGCTATACCGCTTCTTCTTTGTATAGATATGGCAGGTGTTGAATTTGTCAGCATTTCAGCCAAGTCAGCATTTTTAACATCTTCAATGTTTACATTTTCTATAACTTTACTTTGAACAACTTGTGAAACATCTACGGTTCCTAAATCCGTAGCATTTGCACTTAAGCTCAAAATACATATCATAGAAAGATATATTTTTGTATTCATATTTAACTCTCCTTGTAAAATTTATAAAATTCTACAAAAAGAGTGTTAAATATGTATCAAATAGTATTTAAAATAGTGAAGTTATTGCTTTTGTGAGTGTTTCCTCTCTTTGCATGCCAAGATATGTTTTCGTTGCATCTCCTTTTTTGTCTAAAAGGATTGAAAATGGTATTTGTCCTCTCCAGCCAGTTTTGGATGAAATAAAATTTGCAAAATCAAATACTTTGCTTGTTGCAGGGATAATAGGATAGTTTATATTGTGAGTAGATATAAAATTAGCCAATTCTTCCTTTGTCATTTTTTGCTGTACATGTAGAGCTACTATTTGAAAGTTTTTACCATATTTCTTTTGAAGCTTTACAAATCCTGGAATCTCAGCACGACAAGGAGGACAGTTTTTACCAAAAAAGGCCAATAGTACAACTTTGCCTTTTAAAGAGGGTATATTGACTCCATTGTCAGTTGCTATAAGCTCTATTTTTTTCCCTGTAGAGTCTATAAAATTGTAAGTTTTAACAATGTTTTTTGCATATAGGTTGATACTTAATATGGCAACGCTTAGTAATGTTATAATTCTTTTCATTTTTCCTCCGTTAAATTTTTATAGTATGATACATTTAATTTATAAATGTCTTTTAAATATGTTATGAGACCACTGCGCAGTAGCGGCCTCATTATACATTGAATCTAAAGTGCATAACATCTCCATCTTGCACTTCATAATCTTTGCCCTCAAGTCTCATCTTTCCAGCTTCTTTGGCACCGTGTTCTCCGCTATTTACTATAAAATCATCATAACCTATAACTTCAGCCCTTATGAAGCCTTTTTCAAAGTCATTGTGTATGACTGAAGCTGCTTTTGGTGCTTTCCAACCTTTTTTTATCGTCCAGGCTCGCACTTCTTTGACTCCGGCTGTGAAATAACTGATAAGATTTAGTTTTGCAAAAGCTGTGTGAATTATCTTGTTTAATCCTGATTCTTTGACTCCAAGTTCGCTTAAAAATTCCTCGGCTTCATCCTCTTCTAATCCTACTAATTCTTCTTCAATCTTGGCACAAAGTGTAACTACTTCTGCGCCAACTTCTTTAGCATGGGCTTTTACAATTTTTACATACTCATTATCTTCCAAAAGTGAATCTTCATCTACATTTGCCCCGTAAATGATGGTTTTGCCGGATAAAAATCTCAACTCTTTGTTTAATTCCAAGAAGAGTTCATTGTCTTTTTTAGCAAAATTACTCACTGGTTTCAAGTCATCTAAATGTTCCTTGAGCTCAAGTGCAATCTCGAGTATAACTCTTGCAGATTTATCGGCTTTTGCTTGGCGATTTAATTTTTCTATCTTTTTGTCAAGTTGTTCTACATCTGCTAGTATCAATTCTGTTTCTATGATTTCTATGTCTCTAAGAGGATTTATATCACCCTCTACATGTACAACATTTTCATCAACAAAACATCTCACCATGTGCAAAATCACTTCTACTTCTCTTATGTTTGATAAAAATTGATTGCCTAATCCTTCACCTTTGCTTGCACCTTTTACGAGTCCGGCAATATCTACAAAATCAACTGTGGAGTATTGTAATCTCTCTGGATTGACTATCTTTGCCAACTCTTTCAATCTCTCATCCGGTACCGGAACTACTGCCTTATTTGGCTCAATCGTACAAAATGGATAATTTTCGCTTTGTGCATTTGAGCCTTTGTTAAAGCATTAAATGTTGTTGATTTTCCTATATTTGGTAGCCCTACTATTCCTACGCCTAATCCCATTATTTATGTTCCTTGTTTTCTAGTGTTTGTTCTTTCATCCAATATACGCACATTCTAACCCCAGCTCCACTGGCTCCACATTGATTGTAGCCCCAATCTTTTTCTACATAAGCAGGCCCCGCGATATCTAAATGCAACCATTTGTCCTTATTCTCTTCTTTTATAAAATTATCCAAAAACAGCCAGGCTGTGATGGCACCGCCATATCTTGAAGTTGATATATTTGATAAATCTGCGATTGAGCTTTTTAATAATTTTTTCAGATACTTGTTAAATGGCAAAGATCCAGTTAATTCCCCACTTTTTTTTGCAGCTTTTGCAAAAGAGTGTTTGAGCGAAGAGCTATGTCCCATGACACCACTGGTATATTCACCGAGAGCCACGACACAAGCACCTGTCAGTGTTGCTAAGTCAAAAAACAGATCTGGTTTTAAATCCTGTGCATAATCTAAACAATCTGCAAGAACAAGTCTTCCCTCTGCATCAGTGTTTCTTACTTCTATGCTTTTACCGTTTCGTGCTATTAGTATATCATCAGGTTTATAAGCATTTCCGCCTATCATATTTTCAGCTGCTCCTATGATGGAATGAACTTCAAAAGGAAGTTTTAGAAGGGCCGCTGCTCTTATTATATTTATAGCTGCCGCTGCACCGCTTTTATCTGACTTCATAGTGACCATGTGTTCGCTTGGTTTTAAGCTTAATCCACCACTGTCATATGTCAAGCCTTTTCCGACAAAAACAAATCTTTTTTTAGCATTTTTTGGTTTGTAGCTTAAGTGTATGAGTCTAGGTTTTTCACTGCTAGCTCTGCTAACTGCGAGAAAAGCTCCCATTTTTTCTTTAGCTAAAAATTTTTCATCTCCTATAAAACACTCAACCCCATCTGTTTCTTTAGCCATTTTTTGAGCATATGTGGCTAATTTTTTAGGTGTCATATCAAATGGTGTTGTATTTACAATGTCTTTAGCTGCATTTGTTGCTTCTGATATTATTTGTGCCTCTTCTACAGCTTTCTGCGTTGATTCTTGAGCGTAAATTTTCCCGTTATAATCTTCTGTTGATATTTTTATACCTTTGATTGAAAAATCATCTTTTTTGCTTTTGTATTTGTCAAAGCTATAAGTTCCAAGAAGAATTCCCTCTGCCAACGCTCTTGCATTAATAGGAGGGCAATTTTCTGTGTATAAACCAACTTTAATACTTTTGTAATTACTATTTTTGATCGCTTTTAAAGCATTTGAGATAGCAGTCCTGATATCATCACTTTCAAGTGAATCTACACCTGCATAAACAATATTTTTATGAGGTAAAAATGCTGTTTCCTTGCTATTTCCTTTAAAACCCATAGTTTTAAGCGTATCTAAGTCTTTTATCCATCTATGTTTTAACTCTTTGCTTACCACCAAAACGATTTCGCAATCGCTTTGTATTTCATCTATTTTTGTATCTATTACTTCAAAATTCATTTTTTTCTACCTTTTCTTTAATTTGTTTTTCTGTCATTATGTGAAAATAATAGTATATGCCCCCACCCATCGCAAGTGCTAACGGAATCGCTAAATACCAGTGAGATTTAGCCCATTTGATAACAATCAGGATTTCCTCTCCAAAATACCAGGCAGGAATAATTGTTATAGCTGCCCAGCACCAGGCACTAAGGAGGTTTATGATTGCAAATTTCTTTGCACTGTATCTTGTCAATCCTATGGATAAGGGTATGATTGTTCTCATGCCGTACATGTAGCGCTGAAAAAAGATGATAGGCCAACCTTTATCTCTCAAGAGTATATGGGCAAGTGCGAATTTTCTTCTTTGTCCTCTAAATTTTTTATATACATATTTTCTATTGTACCTGCCAATATAAAAATATATCTGATCACCGGTAAAGCCGCCAAGTCCACCAATAAAAATTGCAATTGGCAAGCTCATATCTTTTGTATGAGACATAATTCCGGCCATTATAAGTCCCATTTCACCTTCAAGAATTGCCCAAAAATATAAAACTACATAGCCATAATGTTGTAATAAATCTATAAGATATGCTTCCAATATTGCGCTTTACTTAAAGTCTAATATACTTTGAGCTTGAACCATGTCCTTATCGCCTCGACCGGAACGATTTATGATGATAAGTCTGTTTTCTAGCTCTTCTTTTTTCATCTTTTTAAGATATGCGATAGCATGAGAACTCTCAAATGCCGGGATAATTCCCTCTTTTTGACTGAGCCACACGAAGGCATCTATTGCTTCTTTGTCAGTTATATTTTCATATCTGGCTTTTGCCAAATCTTTTAAATAAGCATGCTCAGGACCGATTCCAGGATAATCAAGTCCTGCTGATATGGAGTATGCCTCTTTGATTTGTCCATCTTCATCTTGAAGAAGGTAACTCATCTGGCCATGCAAAACTCCTGGACTTCCCTTGAGCAAAGAACACCCGTGTTGGTCTGTTTCTATTCCTTTGCCACCTGCTTCTATACCGATACATGTAACGCTGTCTTCATCTAAAAAGTGGCTAAATACACCCATGGCATTGCTTCCGCCACCTATGCAAGCTATAACAAAATCAGGTAATTTTCCCTCTTTTTTTAAGATTTGAGCTTTTGCTTCATATCCGATAATAGCTTGAAAATCTCGAACCATCATAGGATAAGGATGAGGACCGGCCACTGTTCCTATGATATAAAAAGTATCTCGGGCATTTGTTACCCAGTATCTTATGGCATCGTTCATGGCATCTTTGAGAGTTTTACTTCCGCTTTTTACCGAATGCACTTTTGCACCTAAGAGTTTCATACGAAAAACATTTAATTCTTGTCTTTTGACATCGATTTCGCCCATAAATACATCACATTCAAGCCCGAGAAGAGCAGCTATCGTAGCAGTTGCCACACCGTGTTGACCAGCTCCTGTTTCTGCTATGACTTTTTCTTACCGAGCCTTTTTGCCAGTAATCCTTGTGCTATTGTGTTGTTTATCTTGTGGGCACCCGTGTGATTTAAATCTTCCCTTTTTAGATAAATCTTTGCTCCTATCTCTTCTGAGATATTTTTTGCGTAATACAAAGGCGAAGGTCTGCCAACATATTCATTAAAATAATAATTTACCTCTGCCCAAAAATCTTTGTCAAATCTTACTTTTTCATACTCATGATTTAGCTCAAGCAGTGTTGGCATAAGCGTTTCCGGTACATATCTACCACCGTAGCTGAAGCCGTCTTTTTCAAAATCTCCAAAATGCCCATTGGCATCCGGATCAAACTTGGATTTTTTAGGTATATACATGGCTAATCAATCTCCAATACCGAATAAACAGGGGTAATTTTTTTTATCTCTTTATCTCCGTTTAAAAATTTTAAATTTATCACAAAACAGGCTTCGACACAATTTGCACCGGCTTTGTCTATTAGATTGACTGCCGCTTTGGCTGTTCCTCCCGTTGCTATCAAATCATCAATCAAAAGAACATTTGGTTTTTCTTTTTCGCATTTAAAAGCATCTATGTGAATTTCAACTTCATCTACACCATACTCTAGAGAGTATTTTTCACTTATGGTTGTATATGGGAGTTTACCTGGTTTTCTTATGGGAACAAATTTTATACCAAGCATCGTAGCAAGTGATGCCCCAAAGATAAAACCTCTGCTTTCAATCCCTGCTATGTAGTCAATATTTTGGTTTTTATATCTCTCTTTTAAGTGATTCATTAAAAGAGTGTAGGCTCTTTCATCTCCAAGAAGAGTTGTTATGTCCTTAAAATCAATTCCTGGTTTCGGAAAGTCTTCGACTGTTCGTATGGATTTTAACAAAAAATCTTTATCATTCTTGGTTAATATTTTCATATTTTATCGCCTTATTTGAAAAATTTTATTTTCATATACACTAAAAATGTGGTGATTGCAAGCACGGATGAGTAGGCTATAATACTTGAATATATCATAAAAGTGCCTCAATTTTGCTTTCCAATTCTTTTATTTGTTGTCTCAATCTTTCATTTTCCATTCTAAATTGTGAATTTCTAGTTCTTAGAGATTTTAAATCATTTTTAATTTTATTTAATTCATCGCTTAAAATATCTATATTGCCGAGTGACCTTTGGAGCTGAACCTGATATTTTCTGATGACAATCTCTGCATCTCCTAGCGTCTCCTTAATAGCAATACCACTTTGTTTTTCTTTTTTTAGAAGCGTGCGATAATAAAAAACCATAACAAGCAAATAAACACTAAGCGACAGTAATATCGTAGTTATTAGCCAATCAGAAATCATATTTCTATTTTTTCCACTCTTTGTGTATGTCTTCCGCCTTCAAAATTGGTTTTACACCATCCTTCTAAGATGGATTCTACAACTCCAAGTCCCACAACTCTTTCTCCAAAGCACAGTACATTTGCATCATTGTGAGCTTTTGCCATTATGGCAGTATATGCATCATGACAAAGGGCAGCTCTTATACCTTTGTGTTTGTTCGCGGCTAAACTCATGCCAATTCCTGTTCCACAAATCAGAATCCCTTGAGTTCCTTCATTTGCTAAAACCTCTAAGCTGAGCTTATGTGCAAAATCAGGATAATCAACTCTTGAATTGTTTTGGGGACCTAAGTCAATGACTGTATGATTCATTTCCTCAAGAATCTTAATAACATTTGGTTTTATTGCCACGCCGGCATGGTCTGTTGCTATAAAAAATTTCAATTATTTTCTCCAATTATTAAAATGGTACACATTATATCATAACGGAGTTTAGAAAAGCTGTAATTAACATAAAATATTATACTATAATGAAATTTTTAGAAGGAAGACAACATGAATTTGATGGTATTTGGAGCACCGGGAGCTGGAAAAGGTACTCAAGCTAAGTTTTTGGTGGAAAAATATAATATCCCACAAATTTCAACAGGGGATATGTTAAGAGCTGCGATTGCCGATAAAACAGCAATGGGCATGGAAGCAAAAAAATATATGGATGAGGGCGAATTGGTTCCTGATTCTACAATTATAGGAATCATAAAAGATAGATTAGAAGAAGAAGATTGCAAAAAAGGTTTTATACTTGACGGTTTCCCAAGAACCTTAAATCAGGCAGTTGCGTTGGAAGAATTGATGAAAAACAGTGGCAAAAAACTTGATAAAGTTTTATCTTTTGATGTGCCTGATGAGTTGATTATCCAAAGAATCGCAGGAAGAAGAGTTTGTTCAAAATGCGGTGCAACTTTTCATATAGAATTTAACAAACCAAAAGTGCAGGATATTTGTGATTATTGCGGTACTGCTCTTGTAACTCGCAAAGATGACAATGTAGATACTGTCAAAAATAGATTGGAAAACTACCATAAACAAACAGCACCTCTTATAGATTTTTATAAAAAAATGGGTGTTTTTGCTCAGATAGACGGTTCTCAAGAGCTGAGTCTTGTAACAGAAGATATGTTTAAAAATCTAGCGTAATAAAAATTTACGCTAGATGTATTAGATAATTGACTATATATCCTATCGGAGCGAAGAAATATCTCGATAATGGTGTGGCAATAAAGAGTAACAGTATTAGCATTCCATATCTTTGAATCTTGTCAAAAAAGTTCATGATTCCATACCAACCGTTTGATGCAGCTAAATACGCCAAAGCATGAGAGCCGTCAAGTGGTGGGATTGGATATAGATTAAAAACCCCTAACACTACATTGTATATCAAAGATTGTAAGACTAGATATACAAAAAACAGTCCTATATAAGTAGTTGGCTCATTTAAAAAACCAAGCATTATAGTGCAGATGATAGCTAAACTAAAGTTATATGCAATTCCTGCCAAAGAGACAAATATGGCAGCTTTATAACCGCCATTATTTATGACTTCTCTCATGTTTATCGGAACTGGCTTCGCCCAGCCAAACAAAAAAGGAGCGTGGGAAAAAAACAGAAGTGCAGGCAAGATGATTGTTCCTACCAAATCCACATGTTTTATGGGATTTATACTAAGGCGACCGGCATTTTTGGCTGTGTTGTCGCCATATTTGTATGCTACATATCCATGCATAATTTCATGACCGATTATAGCAACCATTAGCGCTATAATCTTTGTTGCTATATCTATAATTTCTTTATTTTCCATTTAAAAAGCTCTTGTCTTTTTGTAAGTCATCTATGAGTCTCCCGATTCTGTTCCATCTTATCACATAATTTTTATCCCACGAAAAATATATAAACCATGGTTTTCCAACAATAAGAGAGTAGGGTACGCTTCCCCAAAATCTACTGTCATTTGAGTGGTCTCTATTGTCTCCCATCATAAAGTATTCGTTTTTGGGTACCTTTTTATAATAGGCATTAAACATAAGTCCTTGCTTTTTAGGAAATGACTTGATGATTACAGGTTGCATCTCTAATTGACCTGCTTGCATATATAGATCCATTTGTTTGAATATGTCTACGGTTTTATCATAATGAATTCCAGGAAATTTATATAGATAAGGGTTTTTAACCCAAAGTTTACCTGCTAATACGACTAGTTGTCCAGGTTGATAATTTTTTTTCATATAATCATCACCTTCACGAAACCTTATGTAAAGAGTTTCGTTGGAGTAAAGTATCTCATCACCACCAAGAGCCACACATCTTTTTACATAGTGAATTTTTGTATTATTTGGATATCTAAAAACCACTATATCTCCTCTTTGCGGACCTTTTGCATCTATTAAATGGCCATCCCCTCTAAAATCAGGAAGAACCGGAACTTCAATCCATGGAATATGAGGAATAGGTACACCATAAGAAAATTTCTTAACAAAAAGATGATCACCAATAAGAAGAGTATTTTTCATGCTTCCACTTGGAATCACAAAAGCTTGTGCCACAAAAAATATAACAAGTAATACAATTATAACTGTACCTGTCCAGCTATTTGAAAAATTATATAGTTTTTTTAATTTGCTCATTTAACTGTCCCCTTTAATCTAGGCAAAGCCCAGATTAAATTCCTCGCGACTGAAGCTACGCCTTTGGCGAGAATATTTTTATTTACTGTCCCCTTTTTACGGAAGTAAATTCCGCAAAAATTCCTCGCGACTGAAGCACGAAACATAAGTTTCTGTAGTGTGCGATTTTGCAATATCATTTGAGTTGTTCCTTTTTCGCTATTCTGTTTTTTGCTGCTTTTAGAGTATTTGTCAGAAGCATAGCTATGGTCATAGGACCTACACCTCCGGGAACAGGTGTTATGTAAGAGCATTTTTTTGCAACATTTTCAAAATCTACATCACCTACTAATTTTCCATTTTCCGTTCTGTTTATGCCAATATCTATGACGATGGCATCATCTTTTATCATGTCTTCCGTGATAAGTCCTGCTTTTCCAACACCGACAATCACAACATCAGCTTTTTTAGTGTGAGATTTTAAATCTTTAGTATAAACATGACAAATATCTACTGTAGCATTTGCATTGAGTAGTAGATTTAACATAGGTTTTCCAACGATATTGCTTGCACCCACTATACAAATATTTAGCCCTTTTGGGTCTATTTTGTACTCTTCTAAGATTTTCATAACTCCTAGCGGTGTACAAGAAACATAACTATCTAAACCAGCAACTAGCCTACCAACATTAAAGGGATGAAAACCATCCACATCTTTATTGTGATCTATTGCTTCAATAATTTTATTTGTATCAATATGAGGAGGAAGCGGGAGTTGGACTAATATGCCATCTATATAATCATTTTTATTCATCATGTCAAGTATCTCTAAAATCTTATCTTGCGAGATTGAAGTTGGCATTTTGTGAACAATCGAGTATATATTGGCTTCCTCGCAGGCTCTCTCTTTCATATTCACATAAGTTCTGCTAGCCGGATCGTCGCCTACCAATATAACTGCAAGTCCTGGAGTTATTCCTTCGCCTTGCAGAGTGTGAATTTCTTCTTTAACATTTTTTCTTATTTTAGCAGCTAATTTTTTTCCATCTAAAATTGTCATTTATTTAACTCTTCCTTTATTCAAAATATTGTATCATATCAAATATCTATTAAAGAGTTAATAAAGCGAGGTGATTAGGTGAAATTTATTTTTATTATTTTATTGCTAAGTATTTCTATGTTTGCAGATGATTTTATAACAAAGATGGAATATGCCAAGATGCTATACTCTAATCCAAGAGGAATAGGATGTAGTCTGTGTCATGGAAACCGAGGCCAAGGCTCTGTAATTTCTAGGTATAAAGTAAAAGGAAAAACTAAAATTTTAAGAGCACCCGCTATAAATAATCTTAATTTGCAAGAATTTTCTGTGGCATTGAAAACTACTCATAAAGTGATGCCTACTTATTATCTAACAAATCAAGAAATTAATATTTTATATTTTTATGTAACAAGTGGTACTAAGTAATCGATTGAAATTAATTCTCCAAGGAGTCTATCGCTTTTTGCATTCTTCTTAATATCTCTTCAAGGTTTTTTCTTGTAGTTGCAAAATTTAACCTTACAAAATTTTTATCTCCAAATCTTTTCCCGTCATTCAGACCTACACCATATTCTAAAAATAACTCATAAGGATTCGCTACATGTAGAGCTTGACAGTCAATCCATGCTAAAAAAGTTGCATCACTGCTTAGCATTTGTAAATCTCTATTTTTGTCTATAAATTCTTTTACTAATTTAAAATTCTCTAATAAATATTTTTTTAATTTTCTTAACCATTCATCACTTTGTGTATAGGCAGCTTTTGTTGCACTTATCGCAAGTACATTGATATTCTCACCCATACCTCTTAATTCTTTTTTGAAGGCAAGTCTTAGTTTTTTATTTGGTATGATGGCAAAAGAGCTTTGTAAGCCTGCTATATTAAATGTTTTACTTGGTGCCATGAGGGTGATGATATTTTGTGCATAGTCATCGTCAAGAGAAGCTATCGGTATATGTTTGGTTTTTGGATTTATAACTAAATCAGCATGTATCTCGTCTGAACAAATGATTAAATCATATTTTGTGCAAATTTCACACAGCTTTTCTAGTTCGGCTTTTGTAAAAACAGTGCCTCCTGGGTTGTATGGATTGCAAAGTAAAAAAAGTTTGCATGTAGGGCTTATTTTACTTTCAAATTCTTCAAAATCTATACTCCATCGATTATTTATCTCTTTCATGGGAACTTGTGTTAGAATCTTGTTTGTATTTTTAGTAGCCGTTACAAAATGAGGGTATATAGGAGTAGTTGTGATTACTTCACTATTGTCACTAATCATTCTACAAGCTAGATTAATGCCAGGAATTACGCCGGTCATCCAAACAATCCACTCTTTTTTTATCTCCCAGTTGTGATGTCTTTTGATGAAATCTATAACTGCTTCATTTGTATCGTCATCCATGCCGGTGTAGCCAAAAATCCCATGCTCAACTCTCTGTCTGAGCGCATTTATAACCGGTATCGGTGAACTAAAATCCATATCTGCAACCCAAGCGGGAATTACATCTGTATCTTTGTATTTATCCCATTTTTCGCAGTGTGTTCCTCTTCTGTCAATTTCTTTATCAAAAAAACTCATCATTTTATCCTTATTGAAAGTGGGTTATTATATAATAATTTTTTCAAGTAAGCAATTTTAATAAATTTTTCCAATAAAGACAAAATGAAAATTCAAAGAATTTTTATTGGGCTTTGCCTATTCTTGGCGATAGCCAAAGCTTTAGTGAGAGGAATTTTTATTGGGCTTTGCCTTGTAAAACAGTATAATTCTTGGCGATAGCTAAAGCTTCAGTCGCGAGGAATTTTTATTGGGCTTTGCCCAACAAAAAGGGGACATAAAAATGAGAGCATTAATAAGTGTAAGCGATAAAGCAGGTGTAGTAGATTTTGCCAAAAGTTTAGAAGACTTGGGGTATGAGATAGTTTCCACCGGAGGCACATTTAAACTTCTACAAAGTGAAGGTATAAAGGCTTTAGAGATAAGTGAAGTGACAAAATTTCCGGAGATGTTTGACGGAAGAGTAAAAACTCTTAATCCTCACATCCACGGAGGAATTTTGTATAGAAGAGATATTAGCTCACATGTAGAGATGGCAAAAGAGCATGATATCGTAGGCATTGATTTGGTATGTGTAAACCTTTATCCTTTTAAAGAGACTATTGCCAAAACAGATGATTTTGATGAGATTATAGAAAATATCGATATCGGTGGTCCGGCTATGGTCAGGAGTGCCGCCAAAAACTTTAATGATGTTTTGATAGTTACGGATGTGAATGATTATGATTTGGTTATTGCTGCTTTAAAAGACGGTGCAAACACTCTTGAATTTAGAAGAGATTTGATGATAAAAGCTTACGAGCATACTGCTGCCTATGATAGTATGATAGCAAATTATATGAATCAAAGATTCAATGATGGTTTTGGTCAGCAACAATTTATAGTGGGAACCAAAGCATTTAATACAAGATATGGAGAAAATCCTCATCAAAAAGGTGCTTTGTATGAGTTCGACTATTTCTTTTCAAATAACTTTAAAACCCTGAAGGGAGAGGCTAGTTTTAACAATATGACTGATATAAACGGGGCATTAAAGATAGCAGCTTCATTTGGTAAGGCTCCGGCAGTTTCTATTATAAAACACGCAAATCCTTGCGGTTTTGCCATCGGTGATAATCTATTTGACTCTTATGAAAAAGCATTGAAGTGTGATCCTGTTTCTGCTTACGGTGGTGTAGTGGCAATCAATGGGACTTTGGATAAAAAATTGGCTGAAAAGATAAATGAAATCTTTGTTGAGGTTATAATTGCCGCAAATGTAGATGATGATGCCTTGAGCGTTTTTGAAAAGAAGAAGAGAATTAAGATATTTACGCAAGAGAGTAAATATCTTGTTTTGAGTGATGATAAGTATGATTTTAAACATGTAGATGGTGGCTTTGTTTATCAAAACAGCGATAAAGTAACCGACGATGAAGTTAAAAATGCAAAATGTGTCAGCAAAAGAGAAGCCTATAAAGGTGAATCAACAGATCTTGAAATAGCATATAAAATCGCTAGTTTGACCAAATCAAACTGTGTTGTTTATGTAAAAGAATCTGTTATGGTAGCAATTGGCATGGGAATGACAAGTAGAGTGGATGCTGCCAAATGTGCACTTTTAAAAGCAAAAGAAATGGGAGTTGAAGTTTTTGGTGCTGCAATGGCGAGTGAAGCATTTTTCCCGTTTCGTGACAGTATTGATGCAGCTGCAAAAGCAGGTATAAGATGCGTGATAGAACCAGGTGGAAGCATAAGAGACCAAGATATTATAGACGCTGCAAATGAGTATGATATGGCACTTTATTTTAGTGAAGTTAGACATTTCTTGCACTAGTAAGTACCTAATCACCCCTCATTCCCAAGCTCGAACTTGGGAATGAGGGGTGAAAGTTTGTATAAGCAAACTTTTTACCTTGCCATTCTTGAAGCTAAATCTAAAAATTCTTTTTTTATTGTAAATTTTTGGGAATTTACATAGTCAATTGATGCAAATTTAAATTTTGAATCTTCATATACAACTACCAAACCATCTTTTGATTCTGACTTTATCAATTTATCTATCGCGTGTATTACAAACTCTGTTGCCATAAGTCTGTCATATACTGTTGGATTTCCACCTCTTTGAATATGCCCTAAAATTGTAGCTCGTGTCTCGATTCCTACATCATTTTCTAGCCATTTTACTAATTTTTTAGTCTTTCTCGAGCCTTCAGCAGCAATAACTACTATATATTTTCTGCCTTCACTTAATTGTTTTTTTAGTTTTTTTCCTAGGCTGTCTAAATCATAATCTAATTCTGGAATTATGCATGCCTCAGCTCCACATGTGATGGCTGATATAAGAGCTAGATAACCACAATGTCTTCCCATGGTTTCTATCACACATCCCCTTTTGAAAGAAGCTGAAGTATCTCTCACAGCGTCTGTTGCAAATCTTATCATATTTAGCGCAGTATCCACTCCTAGACAATAGTCAGTCCCAAAGATGTCATTATCAATTGTTGCGGGAATTCCGACAAAACCAACACCAAAATCATTATAAAATTGTTTTAATGCTCTAAAAGATCCATCTCCGCCTAGTATCACTAATTTATCTATACCAAATTTTTGTAGATTATCATAAGCTTTTTGTCTATATTCAAGCTCAAAAAATCTTTCGGACCTTGATGATCTTAGTCTAGTGCCTCCCTCGTGGATTATACCTGCCACATCAACATGACTTGCTTTTCTAATGCTACCGTCGATTAATCCTTCTAATCCATCATAAATCAAGTAAGGTTGCACTTCTTTGTCATAGCAGTAATCGACAAATTTTTAATAGCCGGATTCATGCCGGCACAATCTCCTCCTGAAGTTAAAATAGCTATTGACATTTTTTTAGTTTCCATAATTTCCATAATGATAAATTTACCCCTTTTGGTTAATTTTTATTGTTTCGACTTTTTCTTCTATAAGTAGAAAATTTTCTATTAAAACATCTAATTTGTCCTGTTTTTTTTGCAAATCATCACTCAGTTTTGATAATCCTATTTTTTCGTAACATGTAGGATTTGTCAAGCAAATATTGATTTCTTCAATTTCAATTTCAATTTTTTCTATTTCTCCGGGAAGAGTTTTATATTCTTGCTGTTCTTTATAAGTTAATTTGATAGCATTATTTGATTTTTCTTTTTTGGAAGACTCTTTTTTTATATCAATATTAAAATTTTTAAGACTGTCTAACTGTTTTTCTATTTCAAGATATTCACTATATGCCGTGTAACTTTCTTCTATTTTGCCATCTCCTTTGAATATAAAAAGTTTGCCGGCTATCTTATCAACAAAATATCTATCGTGACTAACAAAAATGATAGCTCCTTGAAAACTCTGAATATATTCTTCTAAAATATTTATTGTCGGAATATCCAAATCATTTGTTGGCTCATCTAGTATAAGGCAATCCACTTCTTTTGTAAATAACAGTGCGAGAGCGACTCTGTTTTTTTCACCACCGCTTAAAAGTCCTATCTTTTTATTTAAAAATTCTTTAGGAAAAAGAAAATTTTTCAGATATCCGTACACATGAATATTTTTACCCTTAAAATTGATTCTATCGCCTCCATTTGGGCAGAAAGTTTCTAGTATATCTTTTTCATCATCTAGCATTTCTCTTTGTTGATCAAAATACCATATCTTGAAATCACCTTTTTTAAAAATACCATCATCTACGCTCATATCTCCTAGTAAAATTTTTAGAAAAGTAGATTTTCCTGATCCATTTTTACCAACAACAGCAATTGCATCTTTTCTCAATATCCTGGTTGTAAAATCATTAATTAAGAGTTTATCCCCAAGAGATTTTTTTAAGTTATACATCTCAAAAAGCATTTTTTGCTTATTTATAGATTTGTTTTGGTTGAAATTTTTTTGTTCTCTTTCGAGTTCTAATTTCATCTTGTTGATTAAAGCCGGATTAAATTTAGCTTTTTCTCTTAGTTCAAAAACTTTTTGTTTTCTTCCTTCGTTTCTTTTTAGTCTTGCTTTTACTCCACGGTGTAGCCACTCTTCCTCTCTTTTTAATAATTTAAGAAGATTTTCATGTTCTTTATTCATGGCATTTAAAAGCATCTCTTTTGCACTCAAATAATCTTGATATCCACCCTTAAAAGTCCTTAATTTACAATTGTCTATCTCCACGGTTTTTGAAGCAAGAGCATCTATAAAGTAGCGATCATGAGATATGAAAACGAGCGTAAATTGTTCTTTTAAGAGCAGTTCTTCTAAAAATTCGACCATATAAACATCTAGATGGTTTGTGGGCTCATCTAGTAGCAATATATCAGGTTTTTTAAGAATTAATCCGGCCAATGTAACACGACGCTGTTCTCCACCGCTGAGCAAGTTTACAGCTCTGTTTTCGTACTCTTTTAGGTCGAATTTTTGTAAAACCATCTCTATTTTATTGTCCAGGCTCCAAGCATTGTGCGTATCTAAAAAGCTTGTTAATTCTTCATGCTTCTTTAACAGATGTTTGTTTTCAAAATCATTTTCTAACTCTTTTGATATTTTGTCATATTCGAGTCTTGCGGTTGTTAACTCTTTTAGTTTTTCTTTAATTGCATCTTTTACACTAATATTTTCTTCAAACAAAGGTGTTTGATTGAGCATATCTATTTTTAAAAATTTTTGTACGACTCTTCTGCCACTGTCTATTTTTAAAGTGCCATTGATAATCTTCAAAAGAGTAGATTTTCCACCACCATTTTTACCAATAATACAGATTCTATCGCCCTTGTTTATAAAAAAATCAACTTTATCTAATACCTGTTGTGACTCGTAAGCTTTACTTGTTCCTATTAAATCTAATAATGCCAAAAATACCACCAAAATAATTATTTAATTAGTTATTTTAACAAGATTTTGCTAGAATGTAGCTTTAGAGACTATTGCGTGCCTAAATATCAAGCGAAAAAGGTGTTTACTTTGAAGAGTGCAAATGATTTAAAATTAGAACTTAGTTTGGTTAGAAATGAATTGTTTTTACAATATTACACAGATAATTTAACTTCTTTATCGAATCTATATAGATTAAGATCTGATATAGAGGATAGCACAGAATTTACATTAGTTGTACTAAATATTGATAATTTTAAAATTTTAAACGATTTTTACGGTTTTGTGGTTGGAGATTTTATACTCGAATCAGTTGCAAGAAAACTAGTAGATACGCTTCGCAGTGAAAGAGTCTATAGAATCGCTAGTGATGAATTTGCTATTTTGCTAAATAAAAAATTAAAATTTTATGATTTAAAAAATTATTTAAATAATTTATTGGAGAGACTAGCTCACCTGAGTTTTGAATATTCAGATACGAAAATCTTTGTTGATTTAACTTTTGCCAGTGCTTCAACATCTAGTATTGAAAATATATTTTCCAAAGTAAATATGGCTTTAAAATATGCAAAAGAAAATCTACTGAAATTTTGGATTTATGAAGATGATATGAATATGGGTGATGCATATGGGAAAAATCTCAAATTTGCAACAATAATAAGAGAAGCATTAGATAATTCTAGACTTATACCTTATTTTCAGCCTATTATGGACAATAAAACAGATAAGATAGTAAAATATGAAGCTCTCTCAAGACTAATGGATGAGAAAGGAATTATTTATTCACCGCAAAATTTTATTCCTATTGCAAAAAAAATCAAAGCATATGATAAGATTACGAAAACAGTCATAGAAAAAACATTTAAAACATTTAAAGAATTTGATTTTGAATTTAGTATAAATTTATCATATGAAGATATTATAAATCAAGATATTTACAATTTTATACTTGATATGTTGAGAAATACAAATATGGGAAACAGAGTTACTTTTGAACTTTTAGAGACTCAAAAAGTGAACGATTTTCCAAAAGTGATAGATTTTTTTAGCGAGATAAGACGATATGGAGCCAAAATAGCCATAGATGATTTTGGAAGTGGTTTTTCTAATTTTTCATATCTAACGAAGATAAAACCGGATTTTATAAAAATAGACGGCTCTTTGATAGAAAATATAGATGTAGATAAAAATTCATATATTGTTGTTGAAACAATAGTAAATTTTGCAAGGAAGATGGGGATAGAAACAGTTGCTGAGTATGTTCACTCAAGTACGGTTTTATCAACAGTTAAAAGCTTGAGTATTGATTACTCTCAAGGTTTTTTCATAGACAAGCCTAAACCAGTGGCGAGTTTATAACTGTTCTTCTAATTTAATATTAACTTCATTTAGATACAATTCCATAAAAAATAAGGATAAAAATGTTGATGACGATTAGTGTGATATACACGCTTTATGCATTTATAAAATTTTACGCGACTATTATGGAGATTGGTTTTGTTGTAAAAGCTAAAAAAATAGAAGCGGTAATACTAGGACCGGTTAATTTTATAAAAGCCGGCAACTATAAAATTGCTAGCTCAAAAATGGAATTAGTCAGTATTTTATATGATTTACTGATTTTCTTTTGGTGGATTGGATTTGGTTTAAATATATTAGACGGTGAGATTAGTACGCAAAATCAGATTATTAGATCTGTGATTTTTGTTGATTTGTTTATTGTTATAAATTATATATTTTCACTTCCTTTTGATTTATATAAAACTTTTTCGCTAGATAAGGAATATGGTTTTTCAAATATTGATTTTAAAACATATATAGTTGATCAGGTGAAAGCCGGAATTTTATTTTTTATCTTTGGCTCATTGATTGTTGCACTTATATCTTGGATTATGCTTACTTTTGAAAATTGGTGGATATGGGGTTTTGTCGCGGTTTTTGTCATAATTTTATTTGTAAATATGATTTATCCTACACTTATAGCTCCAATATTTAACAAATTTACTCCTCTTGAAAATGAAGAATTAAGAAAATCTATCGAAGAACTTCTTCAAAAAGCAGGTCTTAAAAGCAGTGGTGTTTTTAGCCTTGATGCCAGCAAACGAGATAGTAGATTAAATGCATATTTTGGAGGACTTGGAAAATCAAAAAGAGTAGTTTTATTTGATACTTTGATAGAAAAACTTGATAAAAGAGAACTTTTAGCAGTTCTTGGACATGAGTTAGGGCATTTTAAGCACAAGGATATTATAAAAAATATAATTTCCAGTGGGCTGATGCTTTTTATGATGTTTGCCATATTTGGAAATTTACCAAAAGATATATTTTTGGAACTTGGCATTAGCAATGGAATTTATATGAATATAATATTGTTTTTGCTGTTGTCTCCGGTTTTATCATTTTTATTTATGCCAATTTTTGGACTAATCAGTAGAAAAAATGAATATGCAGCAGATGAATATGGAAGTGAGTGCGAAAGCAAAGAAGCATTGAGCTCAGCCTTGATGAAGTTGGCTAATGAAAATAAAAGTTTTCCGCTTTCTCATCCTCTTACTATATTTTTATATTTTACTCATCCGCCACTTGTGGAGAGGTTAAGAAAATTAGGTGTTGATATAAAAGCCAGCAGTGACTGCATGGAAGAGTCTTGCCCAGTATAAAAGCTATTTTAAAAGAAAGCTCAAAAAGATTAAGAGAAGTTGCACAAAGCCCATATAAAGAGGCTTTAGCACTTCTTGCTAATTCTTTAAAAAAAGATACTCTTTGGTTGATGTCGCATGATGAAATTGTTATAGATTTACCAAGTGATTATTTGGAAAATATCAAAAAAAGAGAGAATTATTGTCCTTTGGAATATCTGCTAAATATTGCATCGTTTTATTCTAGAGATTTTTATGTTGATAAAAGAGTTTTGATACCGCGCCCTGAAACTGAAATCTTAGTAGATACGGTAATCTCAATTTCAAAAGAATTGACTCAACCAACCATAGTTGAAGTGGGAACAGGCAGTGGGATAATATCTATAATTTTAGCTCTACATGTAGATAATGCTAAAATTATAGCTATCGATATCAACGATGATGCACTAGAGGTAGCAAAGATTAATGCAAAAAAACATGGAGTATCAGATAAAATAGAATTTAGAAATAGCAATGTTTTAAACAATGTAGATGAGGATATAGATATATTGGTCTCTAATCCGCCTTATATTAAAAAAGATGAGATTTTAGAAAAAAATCTATCTTATGAGCCAGATATTGCTCTATTTGGTGGAGATATAGGAGATGAAATACTTAAGCAACTTGCGGATGAAACAATCAAGCGAAATATAAAAGTTTTAGCTTGCGAGATGGGCTATGACCAGAAAGACAAGATAGAAAATTATTTGAAAAAATATAATAAAAAAGCAGAATTTTATAAAGATTTGGCTGGATTTTATAGAGGGTTTTTATTGCGAGAGATAAATCTCTCGCAATAGAATTTTAATCCATTTGGTTTCTCATGAAAGTTGGGATATCAAGATAATCCTCTTGTCCTTCGTATCCGCCACTTACTTTTTTCATTCTTGATATTCTTTCTCTCATGTTTTCTTGATTTATATTGGCTTCTATCTTTTCAGGCTCTAGTTTTTTGTCAAATCCTGTTGCTACGATAGTAACTTTTACTTTGTTGTTTTCCATGGTTTCATCAGTTGTTGTACCAAATATAACATCAGCATCTTCATCAGCACTATCATAAACAATACCCATAGCATCACTTATTTCTGTTATAGGACAGTCTGGATGAATATGAAAATGAACTAATACACCAAGAGCTCCGTCAATTGACATACTATCAAGTAATGGTGATTCTATCGCACTTTTGATAGCTTCAGATGCTGCTCCTTCCCCACTACTTTCTCCAACACCCATCAGTGCCATACCTCGGTGACTCATAACAGTTTTTACATCAGCAAAGTCTAGGTTTATATCACTTTGACCAGAAGAGAGTACAACCAAACTCATGCCACTTACTGCTCTACTTAATACATCATCAACTATTTTAAAGCTTTCTTTGATTCCAAGAGTTTTATCCACTATTGAAAGAAGTTTATCGTTTGGTATAACAACTATCGAATCACTCTCTTTTTTAAGTTCGGCAATTCCGGCTTCAGCTAGTTTTGTTCTTTTTCTTCCTTCAAATGAAAATGGTTTTGTTACTACAGAAACTGTTAATGCACCTATTTCTTTTGCGGCTTGAGCTATGATTGGAGCGGCTCCCGTTCCTGTACCTCCGCCAAAACCAGATGCAATGAAAACAATATCAGCATTTTCTAGCGAACTTTTTATCTCTTCATAGTTCTCAAGTGCAGATTCTTTACCAATCTCAGGAATCATTCCGGCACCTAGGCCTTTTGTTTTTTTCTCACCAAGTTGAATCTTTGTAGTGGCATTAGAATAATCAAGGGCTTGAGCGTCAGTATTGGCAACTATAAGGTCTATTCCGCTTATACCTTCACTTATCATGTGGTTCACCATGTTTCCACCACCTCCACCAACACCAATAACTTTTATCTTTGCACCATAAGTATATCTCGTTTCTTCTACGCTAAAGCCATTCATTTTTTATTCTCCCTTAAAATAGTTGTGTTAAGCGGTTCCATAAAGCACTAAGGAAACCAGTTGTGTTTTTATTGTTGTCATCCATGATGGCTAATTCTGCCAATTTATCTTTTGGGCTCAAAATATTTTCTTTTTTAGAGCTTATCTTTAGGCTTTCATCTATAACAGTCTCTTGTAAATTATTTTGTGCCTCTATAATCTCATTTTTGTATCGCAATTTTTTATTTGAGTCTATCTCGTAAGGTGTAAAATAACCTCCACCATATAGAACCAAACCAATTGCGGTTGAATAGCTTGGATCTCGAAGTGTTTCAAATAGACCTTCCATTTCTCTAGGTTTTGCAACACGAGATGGAAGATTGTCAAAAATAGCCGTTGTTAATTCTCTTATTCCACCTATTTTTGTGAGTCCTCCCGTGAGGACTATTCCTGCACCAACTTGATCTTTATATCCACTATCTTCAAGCATTTTTGCCAGTATCATAAGGGTTTCTTCGACTCTTGCATAAATAACATTTGAAACTATGTCCAAAGATACTTCATGGGTTGATCCATCATCTCCTATAATTGGTAATTCTATTAATTCACTAGAGGTATTGTTTAAAGCACCATAATTAATTTTTATATTGTCTGCAGCATGTAATGGAGTATGAAGAGCGGTAGATAAATCATTTGTTATATTATTTGAGCCTATTCCTAAAAAGTCATTATATCTCAAGGAGTTACCGGCATGTATAATCATATTACATGTAGCTCCTCCGATATCTATAACAACTACTCCTAATTCTTTTTCATCTTCATTTACAACTGCAATTTCTGAAGCATAACCACTTAGCACTATATTGTCAATTTTTATACCTGCTAATTTAACAGCTTTTTCCAAATTGCTAAGAGAAGTTTTTTGCACAGTTATTATATGCACTTGAACTTCAAGTCTTGAGCCATTCATACCAAGTGGATCTTCTATAAATTCTTGTCCATCTACTTTAAAGTTATATGGAAGAATATGCAATTTTTCATATTCGCTAGGTATGTTTGAATTGTGATCTGCCATCTGCATAGCACGGTTTATTTCTCTGATGCCAATATCATGATTTGGAACATTTACAACACCAACACTGTCGACACTTTTTGTATAAGCTCCAGAGATGGAAACAATAACAGTTTCATACTGTGTTCCTGCTACTCTTTTTGCATCATTTAGGGCATTTTTTATAGAGCTTGAAGCTAAGTCTATATTTGTAATAATTCCTTTTTTTAAGCCCTGGGATTTTGCAATACCAGCACCTAGAATTTTTAAATCACCATTGCTGTGTTTCTTGGCAATAACAGCGCAAATTTTAGTAGATCCAATATCGATACCTAATATTGTTGTACTCAACTACTTTCCTTTATAGTATTGCTCAATGTCATATACTTTTTTAAGTCTAGCTAACAAATTTCTATTTAACTCACTTTGTTTGTTTGTAACAATACTTTGAGTTATAATATCTTTGTATAGTTTGAACTTATCAGTATTAAGCAATTTTTGTTCCAAGATTCTATACATTGCAACTTTGTTTCCGTATAGTTTAAAGCCTTTTGGTGTTGTTTGATCAAAAATATAATTTATAAATTCAGAACTTTGAGCATCATTAAGACCATCAATTTTTACAACACTATCTCTACTAACAAAACCTAAATTTTGCCCACTAAATATATTTAATCTTGCTTTTGCTTTTTTCTCTAATGCTAACACTAACGCATGTTTTTTAAATTCTTTTAAAACCTCTGGTTTTGCTTCATCGAAAGTCATCACTCTTGGTTTAATTACATTTGTAAGTTTTACTATTAAATATCCATCTTTTCTAGGTATTGGTTTTAAAACTTGATTTTTATTTGCAGTTCGCAACTTTGCAACAGGGAAAGTTTTATCATCATCATATATAGTTTGTTTGCCAGTAGCTTTTGTTTTACCTTTTTTAAATTTTAGGTAAGTTTCTAGTGCATTTTTCTTATTCTTTTTTAATTTATAATCTAAAACTACCCTGCTTTTTGCATCAGCAAATGACAGAATTTTTCCATCACTGTTTTTATAGTTATATTTTTTATTTTCCCAAAATTTCTTTAATTCTTCATCCTTTACCCATCCTTTACCTAAGCCGATTTTGATAGTATCTATTTCGTATTTTTTCTTTGTTTGATAACTATCTTTTTTAGTCTGCCAAAATTTCTTTACATCCTCATTGTTTATAACTATTTCATCCGGGTTTATAGAAATAGTAGAAACAGTAAGTTTGTCTTTCATGAAAAGAGAGGAGGTAAATAGTTCGATTTCTCTTTTTGTAGGCGGCAGTTTTAGAATTTTCTGCAATTTATTTAAAAGTAATTCTTTTTTTATACCATTTTCATACTCTTTTGCGCTTATGCCTTCATTCTTTAAAATACTATAATATCTGTTTTTGTTAAAAACGCCATTTACTCGGAAGTTTTTATCATTTATGAGAGCTTGTTCAATATCAGTTTTTAAAACACTAAAACCTAAATCATCTGCTAGATTTAAAAGAAGGGTTTCATTTATAACATTTTGCATTACAATCTTTTCTAGACCCATTTTCTTGGCAGCTTCTTTTGTTAATTTTCCACCTAGTTGCTGATTGTAATAATTGTAATAATTAGAATAAGCCAATTGAAACTCTGAAACACTTACGCTTCTATGACCAACTTTTGCGACGGAAGTAGCGCGGTTGGTATTTAAATCATATGCTCCCCAGCCAACAAAACCAGCGCCAATAAACGCAATCGTTGCCACCCAAATTGTTATAACCAAATACTTATTATGTCGTTGCATCCACGAAATCATTTTTTTCCTTCAAATACACTCACGCGTGAGTGACCAAAAATTTGGTATAATTCTACCCTTAAAGTTATTAAATATCGCTAAGGAAACTGTTAATGAACAACAAAACGCTTATGGAGGAGGATTTAACATATATTTTCCACCCATGTACTCAGATGAAAGATCATGAAAAAATACCATTAATCCCTATAAAAAAAGGTAAAGGTGCATATATATATGACTTTGATGGTAATAAATATCTAGATTGTATAAGTAGTTGGTGGGTAAATCTTTTTGGTCACAGCAATGATTATATAAATTCAAAGATAAAAGAGCAAATTGAAGTATTAGAGCATGTGATTTTTGCAGGATTTACTCATAAACCAGCGATTGATTTAGCTAAAAGACTCGTGCATATAACTCCAGAGCCTCTTAAAAAGATATTTTTTGCAGATAACGGCTCAAGCGCTATTGAGATTGCACTAAAGATGTCGTTTCAGTATTTTAAAAATAAAAATGAGAGCAGACCTCTTTTCGTTTCTCTTGAAAATTCTTACCATGGAGAAACTATGGGGGCGTTGGCAGTGGGCGATTCAGGGCTTTATAAAGATGTATATAGTGACATTCTTTTAAAAACAGTTCAGGCAAAATCTCCTTCACTGAGAGATGAAGATGAAGCTTTGGAAGATATGAAAAAAGTTTTAAAAAAATACGATGGTAAAGTTTCAGCTGTTGTTATTGAACCGTTGGTTCAATGTGCAGGGAGTATGAAAATGTATAATCCAAGCTATATCACAAAATTAAGAACTATCTGCGATAATGCAGGAGTATTTTTAATAGCAGATGAGATTGCAGTTGGTTTTGGAAGAACCGGGAGTATGTTTGCTTGCGAACAAGCTGGTATCAGTCCTGATTTTTTATGTCTTTCCAAAGGCATAACAGGCGGATATATGCCCTTGTCGTGCGTTCTTTTTACAAATAATATTTATGATGCTTTTTATTGTGATTACAATGAGGGAAAATCATTTTTGGATTCACATTCATATACTGGAAATACTTTAGCTTGTGCAGTTGCAAATGCTGTGTTGGATATCTTCGAAAATGATAATGTGATTGAAAAAAACGCAGAAAAGATAAAACTGATAAGTGAATTGACCAAACCACTAGCAAATCTAAATAATGTAAAAGAAGTAAGACAAAGGGGCATGATATGTGCGATAGAATTGCAAGGTTATGATGCAAAGCAAAGGATAGGACTAAAATTTTTTCAAGAAGCTCTAAAAGAAGGTATATATATCAGACCGCTAGGTAATGTTATTTATTTTATGCCACCATATATTATCACAAATGAAGAGATAAAAAAGATGGTAAGTGTTGTGGAGAGACTGCTACTGTGCAATAATCTCTCGAAAGGTGTCTTAAGGTGAAAATTCCACATATTCCAGTTTTATTAGATGAGGTTAAAGAGGTATTTAATAAGATAAAATCAGGATATATAATTGATTGTACAGTAGGATATGGTGGGCATAGTGAGGCTATTTTAGAGCAAAATAGTTCTGTAAATTTGATATGCTGTGATCAAGACATCACAGCCATTGATTTTAGTAAAAAAAGATTAGAAAAATATCAAAATAGAATAATTTTTGAAAATGATAAATTTTCTAATATTATTTCAAAATATTTACATTTGCCCATAAGAGGGATAATAGCTGATATCGGGGTATCTTCACTTCAGCTAGATGATAAAGATAGAGGTTTTGGATTTGATAGTAATACGCTTGATATGAGGATGGATAAGAGTAGTAAATTAAATGCTTATGAAGTTGTAAATAGTTATTCAAAAGAAGATTTAGAAGATATTTTAAGAGATTATGGAGAAGTCAGAGAATACAAAAAAGCAGCTAAAATAATATGTGAAGCAAGAAAAAATAGTGAAATAAAAAGTTCGCACCAACTCTCAAGTTTATTTAAAAATTTTCCATCAAAAAAAGGTATAAATCCTGCTACTTTGGTTTTTCAAGCTATAAGAATAGAAGTAAATGATGAATTAGGAGAATTGGCAAAACTTTTAGAAAGCATCGAAAAAGCTGGTTTAAATGATTGTTTGGTTGCTATAATATCATTTCATTCTTTGGAAGACAGGATTGTTAAAAGAGTTTTTAAAGAGTTTGCAAAAAGCTGTATTTGTCCGATTGGAGTTATGAAGTGTGGATGTGGAAATAATCACTCTTTGGGAAAGATTTTAACAAAAAAGCCGATTATTCCAAGTAAAGAAGAGATAAAACTAAACACAAGAAGCAGAAGTTCAAAGATGAGGGTTTTTTATATAAAATGAAAATGAAAAAAATATTAAAAAAATATCTAAAAATAAAACTAATGATAAAAATCAACTTTTAGATAAGATAGATGAAGAAATCAAAAGAGAAAAGAATCTTGATTTTAAACTTTTAATTACAGTATATCTTACTATTTTAGTAGGACTATTGGTGATATTGCCAAAAATTTATATTAAAAATGAGATATATTATACCAGTAGAGAAATTAGTAAACTCTCAAGCGAATATTCTATTCTCCAAGAAGAAAATAGATTTTTAAAACAAAAAGTAGAATACATAAAATTTAAAAATCAAGTATTAGATACGGTGTTTTAAATGATTAAAAAATTTATAACATTTTCAGTAGAAAAATCTATATTAAATCATATATTTTTACTTTTTATGGTTGTTCTTGCTTTTTTCTCATATCAAAGTATTCCCAAAGAAATATTTCCACCGTCAAATTTAGAAACTATTATGGTAACAGGAACATATATAGGAGCAAGTCCTGATGTTTTGGATAAAATAGCCGTAAAACCTCTTGAAGATGAATTGCAAAATCTTGACGATGCAGATAGGATAGAAAGCAGTGTAAAAAATGGTTTTTTTAAAATACTGATTTATCTAAGAAATGGTTCAAATCAATCTAAGGTTCTTGATGATGTAAAAGATATTATCTCAACCGTAAGAAAAGATTTTCCAAATGATATGGATGAACCGGTTGCAAAAATATTAAAAACTTCTTATCCTCTAGCTACTATAGCTATCGCTTCAAATGAGCCAAAAAAGAATATGCTTGATATAGCAAATCTTTTAAAGACAAGACTCTCTAAGATAAAAAATCTCAGTGATATTTCTATCAGGGGAGATGCCGATGAAGAGCTGTTAATAAAAATAGATGAAAGAAAACTAGAAGCTTATGGGCTAAATATTGATGAAGTTGCCTCAAAACTCAGCTCTATTAGTAGTATTTATCCAATCGGACTTATCAAACAAAGAGGAGGGCATCTATTTGTCAGTACAATTTCGGGTGAAAAAAATCTTGAAAAACTAAGAAATATGCAACTTGCTTTTGGAAATAAAAGAGTCAGGTTGAAAGATATCGCAGATGCAAATTTTCAACTAGCAGATCCAAGTGAAATATCGCATTTTAATGGAAAACCAAATATATCGGTAAATATGAATAAAGCCAAAGAAGGCAATGCTATAGAGTTAGTAAAAAGAGTAAGAAAAGTTCTTAAAGAGTTTAATAAAACATATAAAAATTATGATTTTGAAATCTATACCGATACATCCATTTGGATAAGAAATCGTCTGAATACTGTTATATCAAATATAATTTTCGGTCTTATTTTGGTTTCTTTATCGGTTTATATTTTTATCAGCGGAAGAATTGCTTTTATAGTAGGAATGGGCATACCCGTCAGTTTTTTCATAGGTTTGATTGCTATGGATTTGATGGGATACAGTTTAAATATGCTCTCACTATTAGGAGCATTGATAGCTCTTGGGATGCTGGTGGACGAAGCCATAGTAGTCGCTGAAAATATTTATAAGCATTTAGAAAGAGGCGATAGTCCAAAAGATGCAGCGATAAATGGAGCTAGTGAAATGTTTCCCGCAGTCTTAACTGCCACTTCTACCACGATATTTGCATTTTTACCACTTCTTATTATGTCAGGAGATATGGGCGTTTTTATGAGGGTTTTGCCTATAGTTATATCTATTCTTTTGCTTAGCTCATTGTTTGAGGCATTTTTCTTTTTGCCATTACATGCAAAAGAGTTTTTGAAAACAAAAGATAAGATACATAAAAACGAATCTTGGTGGAACAGTTGGAACAGGGTGTATAAAGCTATACTAACTTTTTTGCTTAAGTATAAAAAAAGTTCTCTGATTTTGTTTTTGATATTTTCCATAGGCTCAACCTTGTATCTTTTTAATAGAACCAGCTTCCAGCTTTTTCCTGATTTTGACAATACCCAAATATATATAAGCGGGAAAGTCAATATAAATTATAAATTAGAAGAAACTCAGAAAATAGTAACAAAGGTGGAAAAGATTTTACTTAAAAAATTGCCTAAAAGTGAAGTTTCATCGGTTACTTCCATATCAGGATTTATGTTAGATGCAAAATTTCAACCTCATATGGCTGAAAATAATTTTCAAATTTTTATCAATTTGCATGAGAGAAAACCAGAGAATTTTTATAATAAATATATAAACCCATATCTTTCACCGGCTTATGACGACAGTGATATGGAAAGAGTTAAAAGTGCTAGAGAGTTACTGACAGACATAAAAAAATATACAAAACAGTTCGAAAAAAGCCCTGATTTTAATGAATTTAAAGTAATCGTTCCCGGAGCGGGCATAGTTAAAAGTGATGTAGAGTTGGCATTTAGTGCAAAAGACGACAAGCTTGTGAAAAATGCTCTACATGTAGTGAAAAATAAAATGAGAAATATAAAGGGTGTTTTTAATATATATGACGACAAAGAAACAGGTGAAAAAGAGGTGAAATTAAGAGTAAACGAATATGGTTTGATGCTTGGTTTTAGCGAGAGATACATAGCTTCTCTATTAAGACCATACTTTTTTGCAAGTGATGTAAACAAGATGACTTATGATAAAAAACTCATAGATATAGTTACGCAAGATATAAATAAAGACAATAAAAAAACTTTGGAAAATTTCTATGTAGATATTCCAGGCACCTTAAAAAAAGTAAGGCTTAGTGAAATAGTCGATTTTGAGTATAAAAATAGTGATGCAAATATATATAAAGATGAAGGTGTCAGAGTCAGTACAGTTTATGCTTCCTTGCATAAAAAACAAATTACTTCGGCAAAACTTTTAAAAAGTCTTAAGAGCACACTTGAAAAAGTGAAGAAAAACGGAGTCAAAGTCAACATAAAAGGTGAAGAAAAAGAAAATAAGCAGATACAAAAAGAGATGGCGGAAGCCGCAGTAATAGCTGTGTTTTTGATTTTTATAGCACTTGTTTGGATGTTTGATTCTGTGATTCTTTCAGTTGTAATTTTAACAACTATTCCATTGTCCCTTTTTGGTGTTTTAGTTGGACATTTTTTGATGGGTATGAATCTAACTATGCCTTCTTTGCTAGGGATTGTCGGGCTGAGTGGTGTTGTTGTTAATGATGGTATTATTATGATTGACTCACTAAAAAAAGCCAAAAATATGGATGATATCTTAGCTTTTGCCACAGGGAGATTGAGACCAATATTTTTGACTTCTATCACAACAGTTTTAGGTTTGTCAACTTTGATGTTTTTTGCAGCAGGGCAGTCCGTGATACTTCAGCCAATGGCGATAGCCTTAGGCTTTGGAATAGCTTGGGCAACGGTACTAAATCTTTTTTATGTGCCATTACTTTTCGTGATAATTAAAAAAAGAAATTTAAAAGTCGATATAGTTAAAATATAGGGTTGTGCAAAACTGCAATGTCCTAAAACTAGGAGGAAAATTATGTCTATAGCGAAGAAAATGTTTATACCTATGTTCTTGCTTTTGGTACTGCTTATTGCAGTTTTGGTTGGTAATTTTTATTATTCATCTTCAAAAGAGAAGCAAATAATAAGAGGTGAAGAGGTAAAAAATTATATTCATTTTTTCAATAATGAGTATAAAACAAAAAAAGATTTTGGGCTAGTTGGTTCTATTTTGCTTAGTGGAAATGAATATGTTACCTCCCTTGTATTAGACGGAGATAGAGAATTCGCACTAAAAGGACTTAAAGGTCTAGAAGAAGATTTTAAGAAAGATACATCACTTAAAAATATCAAAATTCATATACATGATGAGAATCTTCACAGCTTGCTCAGAGTTTGGAAGCCTAAAAAGTTTGGAGATGATTTATCTTCTTTTAGAAAAACCATAGTAGAAGTTAAAAAGACAAAAAAACCTCTAGTGGCGATAGAGTTAGGTCGAGCCGGTTTGGTGCTTAGAGGTGTTGCTCCAGTCATACAGCAGGGCAAATATCTAGGTTCAGTTGAATTTATGCAAGGATTTAATTCAATTATAAAAGATGCTAAAAAGGAAAAAATAGATGTTCTTATAGTTTTAAAAAATAAATATTTAAAAATTGCTACGCTTCTTAAAAAATCAAAAGCTGTTGGTAATTATTCGCTTGCTACAAGAGAAGATTTGTCTAACATGAAATTTTTTGACGAGTTGAAAGGTATAAATATAACCAAAACCAAAACACTGCTGAAAAGTCCAAATTATGTATTTACATCAATACCAATGTTTGATTTTGAAGGTAACATAGTGGCATATGCTCTAGTTGGACAAACCAAAAAGATAGTTGACCAAGCGTTGGATAATGCTATGTCATTGATCAAGAATCAAATAATAATGTATGCTGTTATGCTCTTAATTTTATTTTTAATATTATACTTTATTACTAAATCTGCTGTTTTAAAACCATTGGATAATTTAACTAAAAAAACAGCAAATCTCTCAAGTGGAGATGGCGACTTAACTGTAAAATTGGAAATAAATGGAAATGATGAAATTGCCCTTGCTAGTAAAGAGGTAAACAATTTTATAGAAAAAGTTAGAATAATGACAGATGAAGCAAAACATATATCCAATGAAAATTCTTCCATAGCAAATGAACTTTCCTCAACTGCTTTGGAGATAGGGAAGTTAGCAGAAAACTCTACTCAAGCTACCAGTGAAGCAAGTAGTAAGTCTATGACAATCAAATCAAATTTAGAATCTTCAGTAGAAGATGCAAAAGAAGCAAGAGATGAGTTAGAACAGGTAAATATACACATGCATGAAGCCAATAAGTCTATTTTGGCTTTAGCGGAAGATATCCAGCAAAGTGCAACTGTTGAAATTGAACTTTCAAGCAAGATACAACAATTAAGCTCGGATGCTGCTCAGGTCAAAGATGTTTTAACTGTCATAAGTGATATAGCAGACCAAACAAATCTTTTAGCACTAAATGCAGCCATAGAAGCCGCAAGAGCAGGAGAGCATGGAAGAGGATTTGCCGTAGTTGCCGATGAAGTTAGAAAACTAGCCGAGCGAACTCAAAAATCACTTGTTGAGATAAATGCAACTATAAATGTCATAGTGCAGTCTATCGTAGAAAGCAGTGAGGAAATGAGTGCAAATTCTAAAAAGATTGAAAAACTCTCAGATAGCGCTACAAGTGTTGAAGAAAAGATAAATAAAATGACAGAAATACTACAAAATGCAGCCGATAAGACATCAGAAACTATCGAAAAAAGTAACATTGAAACGCAAAAAGATGTAGATGAGATAGTGGATCAAGTGTCAACCATAAGCACAATATCATCGCAAAATGCCAGAAGCATGGAAGAGATAGCAAGTGCGGCTGAGCATCTAAATGAAATGACAGAGACTCTAAACAATAAATTAAATGAATTTAAAACTTGATTATAAAGGATATGGGTTGTATTAACAACCCATATCTGCACTATCAGTGCTAGCTTGTGGAGTATCCGAATTTTCTGAATCACCTGAAGATTGGTATTTTTCTTCCATAGCGTTTGTATAACAAATATATCCTTTTTTGCTTTTTGGATTTGCTTGAATTGCCATTTTTGCATACTTTATGGCATTTTTAATATCTTCATCTTCAAGTGCAGCATCTGACGCATTTACATACTTCATAACTATCGCATCTCTCTTTTTCAACATTATCTTTCCGTTTTTTGCAGAAAAATACGAAAGAGCAGAAGCCGCAATAAGTAAAAGAGCTCCTACTAGTATAGAAAGTTTTTTCATTATATTTTCTCCTTTTTGTCTCTAATTAATTTCATTATATTCATAAATATGGCTAAAAAAGCACCTAGTAGTATCGTAATTAAGTACGATGATGTGTACAGATCCCCACCTACCAGTTTGTCAATAGTAAATCTACCTAGATATCCACTATTTGCAAAGTCAGCTATTTGGTCATATATGTCAAAATAAAAATACATGCCACTTAGTAATCCAAGTATAAATACAAAAGCATCAATTTTACCTGATGCAAATCCAACTACGGCAGTTCCCGGACACCAACCTGACATAACCATAGCCCCACCAAATAAAACGCCTCCGACCAAATAAGGCCACACATAAGTATCGGGAATAAATATTTGATTATAATCTATCCATCCATTATATGAAGCAATTACTATTAAAGTAGAACAAGTGATAATCGCAGAAACTATAGTATGTGAAACCTTTAGATTTTTAAAATAAAATACAGGAACAATATGCTTTGAACTTCCAAATCCTGTTCGTTCAAGTACAACACCAAAAAGTGCCCCTATAATTAAACCATATAAAAGATTTGAGTTCATATCAATCGAACCAGTTGTAAAAAGTGGATACATATAAACTCCTTTATCCTATATTTTTCCACTGTTTTTTAAACAGTGGAGCAAGCATAAAACCCGTACCAAATGCTGCAAGCATAAATATCCAGGTTCCGGCACTAAAAGCTGCTGCGCCATCTAATGCTTGGCCGCTTGTGCATCCTCTAGCCAATCTTGTGGCTCCAGCCATGATAAAACCACCTAAAAAAGACCAAATCAATCTTTTGTATACTGGATAATCATCACCTCTGTCTATGCTTTGTTTTATTCTGCCAGCTAGCATGGCACTTATATATCCTCCTAAAAAGATACCAAATACTTCAACTACGGTCCAATTTGCCAAGGCATTTCCTTTAGTTAAGTATTTTGCCGCATATGAGTTTTGCGCAAATGCTGAGTCATATAAATATGAGAGTTGTGCAGTAATTCTTGCAAATGCACCACTAGCACCCATACCTTGACCAGCAACCATAAAACTGATAAATAGAACAACTCCCAAAATTACTCCAGCTACCAGGGGATGCCAATATCCATCTTTTTGGTTCATTTGAACTCCTTGTGAAAATTAAATTTTTTTTAAGATTTCTTTTTTGATATTAAGAATATAGTAGAAAAAGCCTCAAAGTGAGGCTTTTGTGAAGTTTAAGATACGGCAACAACTACAGGAGTTGATTCCCAAACACCATGTTTTGTACAGTATGCTTGTGCAACTAGATTTAGCTTTTTAGTTGTTGGAACTATGTTAAATGTTACTTCTACATGTCCTTTAGCACCTTGTCCACCAAGAGTGCCGGCAACAAAATCAGCTCTTCCTAAAAGAGTTTCGCCATTATATAGGGAAATGTTTGATATGAAATGATCAAAATCATCAGGATGAGTATATTCATTTCCAACTTTTACAGTTACGGCAAACTTTTCTCCATTTTTTGCATTTTCTGCACAGTGAACGAAAGGCGAGTGTCTATCTATATAATCCTTTTTGGATTCTCTCTCAACAGTGTCTATATCGACATAACGATTAATTTTTGGCATAATTTCTCCTTGAAATTGTTTTTATAATATCATTATAGTCTAAATAAGATTAATTTTGTCTTATTTAAATAATATCGGTTTTTATTTTGTGATTATTTAATCCAATTTTTTCTTTATCAGTTATTCCAAATGCTAGCAACAAGACTTCCGCTAATCCAAAAACACTCAGTCCAATTTCTATACCGACACTTTTTTCTAAATCTTTTTGTAAATCATCAAACATTACAAAACTTCTAGCATCATTTACTACTACAAAATCAGCTGCATTATCAAACATATCTAGCATGAGATTGCCTGACATCTTTAGTGATAACTCTTCATTAAGGTCATAGATATCATATCCGGTAACTTGATTTTTTAAATTATAATTTACAAGTTTTAAATGTAAGGCATCTAAAATATCACTATAGGCATTTGTATTTGAGTATTTATGAATTTGACATTGATAAGAGCCTAGATATAAAGCAGCTATAAATTTTTCAAAACTATATATAACTTTTTTTTGAATTTTTGATTTGCCTAGAACTTCTAGTAAATACTCAGCCAAAGTTAATATCTTTATATTTAAATCAAGTTCTAAATCTTCTTTTGCAAGAGTAGCTTCTAGTTTTTGTTTTAATTTTTCATCTTTTTTTAATTTTTCCAGAGTTAAGTTTAAAGATAAAAATGAACTATCTTCTACGCAAACAATATGAGAGTCTTCTTTTGAAGCAAGTGCCAAATTTTTAGCGTTTGCTTCATAGAAACCAACGGGATCAATTACTATTGAGTCACAACCTAAATCTCTTGTGGTATCTTTTAAGACAGGAACTTCCAGATTTAAAAATTTAAATAACTCTTTTGTTGAATCTACCAAAGGTAATGTTTTGTTTATATTTATAATTGCGTCATACAGTACATAATTTTTCATGTTAATTCCTCGCCTTTAAAACTTCATTTTTAAGACTGTTTATCTTGTCTTCAGCTTCATAATTTGTTGGAAAAGTTTTACCACAAATATTTGTATGCAACCAAATTCCATTGTTTTCATTGTCTATGATATTTAAGATTTTCTTTTCTTGACCTGGGTGCTTTTTTATCATCTCATACGCAAATAAAAACAGTGCATCTCCTTGAAAATCATCTTCATATTTATATAAATCAGAAGCATAATGATAAACAACTAATTCTTTAAATCTTTTTTTATCAGATGAATCAACAAAAGGATCTAGTAAATCAAATTTTTCATAAAAGTCATCATCATTTACAATTAAATCTTTCGAAGCTCTTTTTTCACTCATTGGCATTAGTGTCAACTCTGTTCCAAAGTTTTTAACAATATCGCTAATTTTTACATTTGTAAAAAGATTTTTACCACTTATTTGTATAGCAGCATTCTTGCCCTGCGGATAGTCAAATAGTCTATCTTCTTCTTTTATCACAGACAACAAATCATCAATACTTTTCTCACCATCAACTTTTATGATATGTTTCTTGTAAAAAGGAAGATAGTCGCTTTTTGCATCAAATCTGAAAACACTCAATCTAAGCTTATATATCATAACGCATACTCCTAAACTTAATTTCTTATTAGTTTACTCTAAATAAGCTTAAAAAGTATAAAATTGGTATAATACATTTTTTATTAAAGGATAAAGATGACTAGACTATTTTTTTTAAACCATTCACCGATAAACATACTATTTACAAAAAATTCAAATGATTTTGTAGTAAACGAATTGCCTCTATATGAGTTTAGTGGAGAAGGGGAGCATTTAGTTCTACATGTAAGAAAAAAAGACATGACCACATGGCAAATGATACAAGCATTGAGTGAGGCAAGTGGTGCCAAAACAAGAGATTTTGGCTATGCAGGATTGAAAGACAAGGACGGTATGACAACCCAATATATCTCTATCCATAAAAACTATGAGAGTAAGCTTGAAAATTTTAGTCACGAAAATATCAAGATTATCTCAAAAACATACCACAATAATAAGATAAGAATAGGGCATCTAAAAGGGAATAGGTTTTTTATACGAGTTAAAAGAGTAAATAAAATAGATGCGCAAAAATTGCAAAATGCGCTTAAAACACTTAAAAAAGAAGGTTTTCCCAACTTTTTTGGTTACCAACGCTTCGGAAGAGACGGAGATAACTATATCTTAGGAAGAGAAATATTGGAAGGAAAAAGAAGAGAGCGAAAAAGAAAGATGAAAAACTTTTTTATCAGTGCATATCAGAGTTATCTTTTTAACACATGGCTTTCAAATCGTTTGAAAATAGGTCACATTTTGGAAGGATTCAATGATAAAGAAGCAGCAGAATCTTTAGGCTTTTTAAAAGATTTAGTAAAAGAATTAAAAAAACAAAAGAGATTTTTTAAAGTTTTCAAAGGAGATGTGGCGCATCACTATCCGGCAGGAAAAGCTTTTATATGCGAAGATTTGGAAGCAGAACTAGAGAGGTTTGAAAAAGAAGAAATTACGATGACAGGCTGGTTACCCGGAGGCAGAAGTATGAGATGTGAAGGTTTTGCAAAAGTTTTAGAAGATGAAATTTGTGCAGAAGCCGAACCATATCTGGATCAAATGAATGGAGCTAGGAGATTTGCATGGGCGTTTTTGAAAGATGTAGAATATGAGTATAAAGAAGATGAAAATTGGTTTGAGATGCACTTTTCTTTGCCAAAAGGCTCTTATGCTACAGTTGTTTTGGAAGAGCTGACGCACCAGTTAAAATAAAATGGTATAATTTCATCCAAAGGTACGATAGGTGATTGCTTGAATTTTTTTAAAAATTTAAGAGGAAAGTCCGGGCTGCATTGAGGCATGGTTCCGCCTAACGGACGGCTGGGGTAACCCAAGGGATAGTGCAACAGAAAGTAAACTTCCGATTTTTCGGTAAAGGTGAAACGGTGAGGTAAGAGCTCACCAGAGTTTAGAGTAATCTAAACTGCTATGTAAACCCAACTTGCAGCAAGAATGGATTGGTTTGGCCTCATTTTTTAATCATTCGCTAGAGTGTTATCGCAAGATAGCAAGTAGATAAATAATCACCCACGACAGAACCCGGCTTATCGTCGTACCTTTGGGCTTTTAGGATTATTATATGAAAATAGCTACTTTTAATGTAAATTCGATTCGCTCTAGGGTGGATTTGATAATCACTTGGTTGTCAGAAAAAAATCCGATTGATATACTTTGCATGCAAGAGCTCAAATGCGTAGAAGAACAGTTTCCAAAAGAGAAGTTTGAACAGTTGGGATACAAATGTGCGGTTAACGGTGAAAAGCGTTATAACGGCGTTGCGATTTGTTCAAAGCTTGAGTTCGATAGGGTTAAAATCAACTTTGATGATGAAGTTCTCGACCAACACAAAAGATTGATTGAAGTAGAAGTTGCAGGTGTTGTCATTCTTAATGTTTACGCACCTCATGGGGCAAGCGATGAAAATGATCCAAAGCATCTCTATAAAATGGCATTTTATGATGCATTAAAAATATATGTTAAAACTTTGCAAGAGAAATATAAGAAAATCATCGTTTTAGGTGATATGAATGTAGCTCTTAAGAATATAGATGTATATGATTCAAAGTTATTTGAAGGAAAAGTTGGATTTCTCAATAGCGAAAAAGAGAAAATGAAATCCTTGCAAAATATTGGGCTAAAAGATTGTTATCGCCAAAAATATCCCCAAACTAAATCTTTTACTTGGTGGGATTATAGAACTGCCGGTATTTGGCGAGATGAAGGTATGCGTATAGATTATATCTTAGCAACAGATGCGCTAATGCAAAAGTGCCAAGATATTAGCGTGGATTTGTGGACAAGGCACAGACGAGTACCAACGCCTAGTGATCACGCTCCACTCGTGGGAGAGGTTGCTATATAGGTTTACCAGAGTATTAGATCCATTTTATTTATCGTTTGTTCTGTTATATTTCCGTCTTTGTCGCAAAACTTTTTTACGGTTTTTTCTATTTTTGCCACATCTGGTTTCACGCCCCTTACTTTTAAATGCCAGCTGTAGTTTTCTACGGCTTCTTTGAAGCTTCTTTTTCTTATTTTTAATTCATCAAAATGTTTTACTTGATATTTTATATCTTTTGAATCCAGCCATTTTCGTATTCGTTTTGCTCCGTTTGGTGGTGAATACTCCTCTTTGTGAGCAGTAAAAAGTTCATCCAAAATCGTGCAATTCCTCGTTCCCGCCCAGCCAAGATATATCTTTTTTTGTGCGCATTTATGAAATTTTTCTATCTCTTCTTTACTTTTCACTGCCGGACTCATTGTACATATTGCTATATCAAAAATCTCACTGTTTGTGTTAAAATTACTCCAAGTGCTATGATAGGTTTTAATATTTTATATGCCCAGTTTTTTAGAATCTTCATTTAATATTTCAAGCATATTGATTGAGTAATCAATACCTATAACCTTCTTTGCAAATCGCGCTACATGTAGAGTATATACGCCGGTTCCGCATCCTATATCTATGATGTTTTTATTTGCAAAGTCGATTCCTAGATTTTTTATCGTTTTCAAGACATTTGCTTCAAAAGTATTGTTGCAAGATGAGTATCTTGAGTAGTTTTTTGCTTTTTCATCCCATTTGTTCATGATTTTACTTTCTCCTTTGCTAAAATTAGTGCTGCTGTTAGTATGAAAACACCGCCGATTATCTGGATAAATTCTATCTTTTCTCCCAATAATAAATATGCACAAACCAATGTCACAACAAGTTCAAATGTTGAAATCATAGAGGCTTTTATGGGGCCTATGAGTTTTAATCCGGCAAAAAATGTGATGATAGCTACAAGTGTTGAGACAATAGTTATAGCAAATATCCATCCCCATTGTTCATAGGTATTTGGTACAGTAATTTTGGTAGATAATCCATAAATGACATACATACATGCAGAGCTAAAAAGAATGACTCCTGTACCTACAATAGGCGTTGTGCCTTGCATGGCTTTTGTGCCGATTACTATATATGCTGAGTAAATTAAAGCAGCAGATATTCCAAAAATAATACCTATAAGGTTAATGTTTTCAAATCTAATTCCAACAACTAATACAGCTCCAATAGTTGTAAGAATTAAAGCTACGATATCTTGTTTGCAAACATTTGTTTTAAGTAAAATAATCGACAAAAGTAGCACTATGCTAGGATATAGATATAAAAGAATAGAAGTAAGAGAGGAGCCTATTAGACTTACTGCGCTAAAATATGAAAATGCTTGTGCAGAATACAATACAGATCCCATGAAAATCAATATAATTAAGAGTTTGCCTTTGGGGTATGAGTATCCTTTGAAAATGATATAGATATTTACTAAAATAGCAGCTATTGAAAAACGAAAAAGTAAAATAGTCTTGATATCAAGTCCGCTTTTATAAGAAAAAGTAGCAAATATAGGCATAAGTCCAAAAGTTATGGCAGAAATTAAAATTAGCGTAAAACCTAAAAATCTCATTTTATTCTACTTTTTTACTAAACAAAGAGAGGTAAATTCCAAATCCAATAAAAATAGCCCCTATGATATGAAACAAATGAAGTCTTTCGCCTAGAAAAATATAAGCTAAAATTGCACCAAAAAGAGGCATTAGATGGGTAAATTGTCCTGTTTTGTTAGCTCCGATTTCATGTATGCCTTTGTGCCAAAAATAAAACGACAAAACAGAAGTAAAAAGAGAAACATAGATAAAAACAGGATAATATTTTTGCGTAATGGACAAGTCGGCGATAAAAGAGTAACCCATAAGCTTGTAAATGATAAATAACCAAAAAAGTCCTATATATACAATAGTCGTAAAAAATTCAAAATCACTAAGATTTTTTGGTTTAAATTTAATAGATACAGAATACAGCGCCCAAATTACAGAAGAAGAGACAACCCACAAGTCACCATGATTAAAAGAAAGGGTTAAAAGATTTGATAATTCACCTCGTAAAATTAGATATATAACTACGATAGAAGAAAACAATATGCCTATAAGCTGTTTTGTATTTATAGGAATTTTCAAAATTAAAAAAGAGAAAAATAGTATCAAGACCGGTATAGAAGAATTGATAATAAGAGCATTTGTGGCAGTGGTGTCTTGCAGGCCAATGTACAATAAAGTGTTAAATGCTGTAATTCCAAGAATTGATAAAATATTTAGTATAATATAGTGTTTTTTAAAAGTTTTATAAATATTTTTAAAATTTTTTATGAGCACAGGAGAGACAATCAGAGCAGCTCCAAGCCATCGAAAAAAGGCTAATTGTAGAGGCTGTATATCTGCATGAAAAAATCTGCCAATTATAAAGTTGCCAGACCAAAATAACACACATAAAATTAATAAGAAAAAAGTTGCTATAATAAACCTCCAAAATTTGATTATAGCAAAAAAAGGCAGTTTTTGAATAAAAAAAATAGAGTAAAACTCAAAACTTCTGAGCTTTTTGGAAATTATAGTTATCCGGAACAGAGTTGGTCGCTTCCATCTTGGGTGGCAAAAAATGATGATTTTTTAGAGGTCTTAAAAGATGTAATATCATTTGATGTAACTGATGACAAATATACAGAACCAAAATCCTTTAAAGAACTTTTTGCATATCTAAGAGGCAAGGGTTATGCGGTTTTTCAAGAAAATTTTGTAGTTTGTTTAACCCAGGGCAGACTTGCATATCTCACAAGTGCAGGTTTTACAAAAGTATCAGCCAGTGAAGATATATTTGAGCTTTCAAATTGGAGGATTCAAATATAACAGTATGTTTGTTGTAAATTGTAAAGAAATTGTAAATAAAGTGTATTTATAAAACTTACAAGTATCAAGTAAAATTTCATTATCAATCATAAAGGAAGGTAATGAAAAAGAGTTTTTTACTACTATTTGCATTCACTCTCACAGTAAATGCAAAAGGTTTTAACCCGCAAATGCAACAATACATAAATCAACTCAAAAGCCAAGCACAAAAAGAAAAAAGTGGCTTTACTGATTTTAATGCAAAAAGAGGTCAGAAAATTTTTACAAGTGTTCATATTGGCAAGAGAGGAAAAAATATCTCATGCTCATCTTGTCACTCTATAAATCTTCAACAAACCGGCAAAAATATACATACAGGTAAATTGATAAAACCACTCTCACCATTTGCAAACACTAAGCGATTAAGTAAGGTAAAAGATGTTAAAAAATGGCTTAGAAGAAATTTTAATGATGTATATAAAAGAGAAGGAAGTGCGATGGAAAAAGGTGATGTACTCTACTATATAAATTCAGCTAAGTAAATTCTTGGCAAAGCCAAAGCTTTAGTAGCGTGTGAATTTTTAAGGAGCTTTGCTTCTTGAAAAGATGACAATAAAAAAAGTTCTTGGCAAAGCCAAAGCTTTAGTAGCGTGTGAATTAGGAGAAAAAAATGAAAAAGATATATTTGGTATTAATTTTTATGTCAGGGATATTGTTAGCAAGTGATGTCAAACCTATAAATAATCAACTTGCTCTAAAAGAGTGTGGAAGTTGCCATTTTGCTTATCAACCAGGATTATTGCCTAAGCGTTCATGGAAAAAAATTATGAGAAACTTAAGTGATCATTTTGGAGTTGATGCAAGTTTGGATAAGAATGACAACACGAAGATACTAAACTATTATGTTGTAAATTCCAGCGATAATTCAAAGCAATATTTAAGCAGAGTAATAACAAGATATACTAGAAGTGATAAAACTCCCGTGCGTATCACTCTGGGCACGGTTTTTTTAAGAGCTCACGACGAACTAAGAAGAAGTGTTTTTCGCAGAAAATCAATTCAGAGAGCTGGTAATTGTATAGCCTGCCATGTAAGTGCCAATAGAGGGATTTATAATGAAGATTATGTTAGAATACCAAGATAGCGGAGATAGAGATGAATAAAAGTTATGTTTGGCCACTTGTTAATAGGATTTCTCATATTTTATTGATCGTGTTTTTAGCGACATCATATATACTAGGAGATTATAAAAAGCTTTTGGATTATCATATCGCTTTTGGTGTGGCACTTGGAGTTACATTTGCTTTTCGCTTTATATGG
>JAJRPV010000048.1 GCA_024280575.1 Campylobacterales bacterium | reverse complement strand
TGGAACCCAACCAATTCCGGGTATATAATACTCTGCCCTGCAATGCTGCCAAGTAGAGATATTAGCAAAGCCATTTTTATCTGCTTTTCCCAAAGCTTTTGAAAAATGTGATAAACCAAGTCTGATTCCAAAAACATCTCGGCACGGGATACCAGCGGCTCTCGTAAGTGCTACAAACAAAGAGCTGATATCTGTACATTTTCCGCCAAAATAACCGCTTTTTACCATCTTGCCAGCATTTCCTACACCACAACCTATAACTTTTGGATCCCTAAAAGTAGTCTCGGTAACCCAGTCATATATGGCTTGAACTTTATCAAATCTATCGCTTATGCCTTTAGTTATCTTGTCTGCAATTTCTTTGATTTTTCCATCAGTCGGTATATGCGAAGAAGATTCCAGAAATTTTTTCACATTTTGTGGAATCGGCAAGTTTTGTTTGCTCATTTTTTTAATATATTTTAAATTAACACTTCTATAAGTCGTTTCAATTTCCATCTCTATATGCAATTTCTTTTTTTTATCGCTTTTTTCCCAACTTGCAAACAGTATTTTTACATCATCACTGTTTTGTGAATTGATATTTGAACTGTCATAATTTCCGCTAAACTTTAAAGATTTTACTTTTTGATAGCTACTGTCGTATGGCAATGGAAACCACAGTTTTGCAGGAAAATTTTTCTCATCATACTTGATATCAAAATCTGCCACAACCTTAAATCTTCTTCTGTTTTCATCCGCAAAGATATCACTTTGTATAAGCGAAACCGCTCCAAGTGTCATCGCAGAAGTTTTTAAAAACTCTCTTCGTTTCATATTAATGTCTCCTTTCTTAGGAAGTAAATTCCTAAGAAATTCCTCGAACTTATGCTTATGCTTTGCATAGAGTATTTCATTTTATTTCTCCTTTTTTAGGAAGTAAATTCCTGAAAAATTCCTCGAACTTATGCTTTCACTTTGCGAAGAATATTTCATACTGTCATCCTGAGAATAGATTTTGCATATAAAGACATATTTGAGAGTGTACATGTAGATTGGTGAAAGTTTAATGTAACATCTATGTCAGCTCAAGCCTTGAGCATGTTGCAATTAGTGAAATTTTAGCACAAAATTATAAATTAGGGCTTATTTTTTTAGATTTTCTTTTAAGATAAGTAAAAAATCACTCTTACTCCAAGCACCGGGATAATCATTTAACAGCTTCCCACTAGGCGTAAGAGCAAAAAATGTTGGTGTTATCTTTTTAAATTTCTTATCAAGGTTGAGAGGCAGTTTTTTTTCGTCTATGTCAACTTGAATAAATACAAAATTTTGATTGATTGCCTTTTTTACATCAGGCAGTGAAAGCACTTCTTTTGACATCTTTTCACAATAGTAGCATGTTTTGGAAATCGCCTCTATCAATAAGCGTTTATTTTCTTTTTTTGCTTTTTGCACAAGTTGCTTTATACTCATGTTTGCAAGAGATATCTTTTTTATTTTTTTAATTCTCCTGTCTTTATATTCGAAGAGATAATCAGATATTTTTGACAACTCATCTTGGGTCACCTTGCCTTTCATACTCTTTTTTGGAGCAAAATATTTTAAAAAATGATTTGGTATGACGCTATTTTTTCTGTTTGGATTATAGACATAATCTTGAATAAAATCACCTATTTCCATTCTTTGCATTTCCGGGTCGTTTTTATCGCCTAAATGATCAGGTGCTTCTTTTAAAAAGTATGCAAGCATATTTACAGTTGGTGCTTTAAGGTTTAAGGTTTTATTCTCTTTTTTATAAAAATTGTCTTCTAGTACTTTTCCTGCTATGTATCCTAGATGACAGGATGCGCATTTTTTTTGAAATATTTTTTTACCGTTTTCACAAGAGGCAGATAAGTTCATCGATGATGCCAAGATGAGTATTATTATAAAATTCTTTTTCATAAATTTTTTAGTATGGCGAAACATCTATCCAACCCGAAGCCACTTTTTCTATCGCTTCTGCTATTCCTATTTGAACATAATCAACTCCGCTAATAAAATCTTTTTTCTTCCAACCCATTGTATCCATTGTATTTTTACACACGACAAATCTTATGTTGTCATATACCATTAGGGATTTTATCCTTTTTAGAATATCCTTATTGTAGTCTTTTCTAGCGGCTCTTATGCCGTTTGCATAAAAAATAATCTCTACATGTAGGGCTTCTTCGGGATAGCCCTTTAAGACATTGTTTATGGCATTTAATATATGATTAACCTTCGTTTTTTCACTTTCATTTACTCTTATGAGCCAAAGTCTAGGATTTTCAAAGCTAGGTTGCGGAGTAGCAAAATCTATCTTTGCAAAAGCAAAACTGCTTATAAGTAAAATTAGTAATAATTTTTTCACAATATCCCCTTTATTGCCATTCTAATTGATCAAAATAGTGTCTGGCATTTCTTAGATATAGCTCATCATAGTGAGGTATATTTTTAAACTTGTCGGTGTGGATGTATTTCTCCAAATCAGCCGGGTCTATGTCGTCTTCATTTGCTTTTTTTACCTGTTTTCTCAGCATCTCGAGGTATTCTAAAGTAGGCTTATATGAGTTTTTATCAAACCTTTTTCCGTGTCCACCCATAACATACTTGGCATGTTTGTTTTCTATAAATTTTAAAGCTTTTATCCATTCATCGATATTGCTGTCTTTTGCATAGTTTACAAATCTTCCGTTAAATATAGTATTGCCTGTAAATATAAAACTGTCTTTTGGGCTATATATAATTAAATCTGCAGGAGATTGGGTTGCTTTGCTTGGTTTGAGTACAAAAATTGATTTGTCTTTTCCTTTTATCTCTAGTTTTTTATCTACTAAGATATCTGGCAAAACCGCTTTTGTATTTTTTGTTAAATCTTTTGGCAAAGTGGTCATTGTTCTTTTATAAGTATCAGGGTGAGATTTGATTAACTTTGGTAGATTTGATGCGCCCACAATTTTTACACCTTTTTCTTTAAAGTACGAAGCTCCCAAAAGTCTGTCATCATGATAGTTTGTGATAACCACAAATTTGATTTTCTTATTTGTAGATTTTTCTATGTAATCATTTAACTCTTTTGCAAAATTATAAGTTGCACTCGCATCTAAAAGAATTAAATAATTCCCCATGTCGATATAGCATACATTTGACACAAAGCCTTTATTTGATTTTAGTACCGGGTCATAAGCTCCTATAAAACAGCTTATATCCTTATTGATTTTAAGTGGTTTGAAATCAAAAAAATTTGCAAATAAAAAAATTGGTAAGATAAGTAAAAGTATAGTTTTTTTCATGATAGCTCCGATAGAAATTTTCAGCAAGGACTATGCCTTGCTGAAAAATAGTTTAATTTTTATAAAGTGACAATTCAATCCCAGGATTGTTTTTAACACCTATAATGTCCGGAGTTTCGAGCTTCAAGTTCTTGATATGCTTGTGTGCTCCAAGATATTTTTCTACAGTTTCCCAAACAGGCTCACCTGTAGAAGCACTTCCAACTGTTGACCAGCCTGCAAGTTTGTATTTTCTGTTTGCTTCTATTTGTTGACCACTGCTCAGGTGAAGATTGGTAATTCTTTTGCCGATATCTTTTTTAGGATCTATCTTGTATGAGAGACCACCGGTTCTTACCATATCGCCACCTTGTTGCAAAAACGGATCTTTATTGAAAAGATTGTCAGCAACATCTTCTAAGATTGTATGTATATCTTTTCCGGATACTTCCCTGACATATGTTTCAGGGTAAGTCATAGAAGTATGATTCATCAAATCATCAAATGTGATAGCTTCACCTGGAAGAACAGAAGTTCCCCATCTAAAGCCAGGACTCATAGAGATATCAGCTCCCTTTACTTCACGAAGAGCATCACAGATTATCTGATCAAATGTACCGTTAAAGTTTCCTCTTCTGTATAGAAGATTATCTGTTGTTGCCAAAGGTTTTGTAAGCTTGTCTATAAACGGCGCTCTTACTTTTTCTACATATTTTTTCATATCCGGATCTTCCGGTAGAAGGTCAGAGAAAACAGGCATGAGAGTAAATCTAAAATCTCTCACCTTTTTGCCTTTTATATCAAGATCAAGTACTCCGATAAATTTACCGTTTGAACCAGAGTTGATTACATGTGTAACACCCTTTGAGTTTTTAACCGGCACTGCTTCAGGAACGGCGTCATGTGTATGGCCACCAAGTATAAAGTCGATACCGCTGACAACCGCAGCCATCTTCTTGTCAACATCAAAGCCATTATGTGATATAACTATAATGGCGTCTGGTTTTTCTTTTGTTTTGATTTCATCAATCAATTCTTGCATTTCATCAGGTTTGATACCAAATGACCAATCAGGAATAAATCTTTGCGGATTTGCGATAGTCGTATAAGGGAAAGCTTGTCCGATTACGGCTACCATATTATCGCCCATCTTTTTCATAACATATGGCTTGAAAGCTCGACCTGTATCTTCATTGTAAGCTTCAGCGCCATTCATCAGTGCCTCATCTTTTACAAAAACATTTTGGGCGATAAAATCAGAGTCGAGTGCTTTGATATTTGCTAAAATTTCCTTTTCTTTGTAAGTAAATTCCCAGTGCCCCGTACAAACATCAACACCAAGGAGATTTATGGCTCCCACCATATCTTTGCCTCTGGTATAAAGAGATGTTGCACTTCCCTGCCAGGTATCTCCACCATCTAAAAAGAGAGTTTTATCTTTGCCAAAACTTCCTCTTAAATGATCAGTTAGTGTTTTAATGTGAGCAAAACCACCAACTCTGTGAAATCTTTTTGCATTTTCTACATAATTCATACAAGTCATAGCAAAACCGGCTCTAGAATTTTCAGAGATACCGTAATGTTTCAAAAAGTGGCTACCGACTATGTGCGGAGGCTTGCCAAAGTTTGAATCAAAGCCTAGGTTTACACTAGGCTCTCTAAAATGGACTGGCATTAACTGGGCATGACAGTCAGTCATATGTAAAAATCTTGCATTTCCAAAATTTTGAATTTTATAATAGTCATTCAAATTTTTGACATCAAAGAGTTTTTGATGAGATTTTGCAAACAATGATGATGCCCCTAAAACGGACATCATATATAAGAATTCTCTTCTATTTAATGAACTCATAAACTCCCTTTCTACTTAGGCACGGCAGCACGCCAAATTTTTTCATATTGGGCTGATTGTGCCAATGCGGTATCAGCTTCATAAGCTGCTTCATTTGCTAGTGCTATTGCTTTTCTAGGATTAGTTTTAGCTAGAGCTTTTGCTTTTTCTATTGTTTTCTTTGTCATACCCCAAGCTACCATTTCACTGTGTGCTTTATTGTACTTTGCCTGTGCATTTGCTATCGCACTGTCAACGCTATTTGTTGCCATTGGATAATTTGTCGCGCAGCCTGCTAGAAATGCTACTGTTATAGTGCTTATTAAAAGTAATTTTTTCATATTTTTTCCTTTACTTTCTTGTATCTGGGCCATTAAGTTTCATACCATTTGACATATATGTCAAGAAGTATGCCAACTCTTTTACTGGCTTGCTTTGCATTTTTGGTTTTTCACTACCTGTATCTTTAATACAACCGACTAGTCTTCTTTGAAGTGTTCCTAGCCCACCCCATTTTAGCCGATAAACAGGCATTTCAGTAGTAGATCCAAGTGCTGGACTTAGAGCTTCGGCTCTAATTCTTTTACCAGCGCTTTGAACATGACATTCATTACAACTAATGCTTAGATATCCTCTTTGCTTATAAAAAAGTTTTTTACCAGCTTCATATGCTTTAGCAGCGTTTGCACTTGGTATCTTAATATTTATTTTTTGGCCTCTTGACTTATCTGCAAGATATGCAATTACTTTAGCAATGTCGCCTTTGCCGTATTTTAGAGGTTTTTCTCCGTTTTTAACTCTACATTCGTTAACAGCCATACCGATTGTTACAATTTCATCTCTTTTTGTATCATAATATGGATAGTTTTGTTTAATTGCCGGATTTGGAAAACAACTACTATATGTTTTTCCGTTTGCAAAAGGTTTTGTAAATAATTCTTTTCCGTCATCAAGAGGTATTTCGTATGGAGGAAAATCATTTATCTCCGCAAACTGTTCTTTCGCAGGTCTGTACCAACTCATAGGGCCATTTTTAAAATCTTCAAATTTAAGTGGGTATATATAGTCCTTTTTCAATTCCTCTATCGGTACATATGGAAAGTATTTTGCCCTGTTCGCAACCGGATTTTCAAATTTCTTTAAAAAATAGTTTACAAACGCATGTCTGTCTTTTTCTGCTTGAGCATTAAAATTCGCTGCAAACATAATAGTGCCACTTATCATCGAAATAGTAGCAATTTTTATCAGTTTTTTCAACATATTGTTCTCCTTATTGTTAAATTATACATTTGATTTGAGGCAAATATATTTTTCTAAAAGCATAACCTTGTGGGTATTTACTTCAGTTTGATGTCTTTCTTTTGTGTCGCTCCGGTATTATCTTTCCATTCAACTGTGATTGTGTCACCTTTTTTTGCACCTTTAAATGCAAATTTTATATACGGGTTTTTTGATACGGCTGATGTTGGATACATATCATACACGACTCTTCCTCCGTGTTTTACCGTTAGATGATTGATATATTTTGGATCACCTTTTCCACCACCAATTTTTCCTGATGCCATTGGATGTTTTACTAGTAATTTAACTGTTGCTATATCTTTTTTTACTTTTGCTATTGCTTTTATTCCCATTTTAATTTCTCCTAAATTTTTTACCTAATTGTCATCTTTTACTTGGGCAAAGCCCAAGAAAAATTCACACGCTACTGAAGCTAAGGCTTACGCCTAGAGGCTTGAGTTTGCATAGTTTATTTAAGTTCTATATGAAAGTTGGTATCAACCACCACATCCACCGACTGTTACTTTTACTTGTTTGATTGCCTCGTGTAGTTTGCCGTTTGCATCTTCTACGATTAATCTAACATTTCCTGTTTTTCTCATCTTGATTCTAGTTGAAAATTTTGGAATTGTACCTTCTTGTAAATCCCATGCTACTGCAAGTGGGTGCGGATTACCATCTATTATAAGAGTCATTGTTTTTGCATTTTCCAAGCTTGTTGAAACTGTAACCGGAACTGCGCCCCCATTTTCTGCGATATCTGGAAGTTTTAGTGATGCTTTGTCATCCTTCATCACGCTTGTTGTTCCATATATATCTTTTATAGCATCTTCAGGCTTAGTATCCATAAATGCCTTTGGATGATCTTTTAAAATATTTGCACTGCCTACTGTTTGTAATGCAGTTACCGCCATTGTCGCGAAACCGAGTCCTATAAATTTTCTTCTTTTCATATTTCATTCTCCCTTTTTTATTTTATTGTCATCTTTTATATGAGCAAAGCTCATATAAAATTCACACTCTACTAAAGCTACGACTTGTGTCGAGAAGCTCTATCTGAACTGTTATCTTTTGTTTAAGTAAAATTCACACTCTACTATTTTGCTTTTGTTGTTGCCTGTAAATATGCTACAAGTGCATCTACTTGGTGTCTTGTTATCTTGTGGCTTTTCCCCATTGGAGGCATTACGCTGTCTGGGACAGTTTTGTTTGGATTCCATATTTTATTAAATAGATACTCTTTTGGATAAGTATCCAGATTGGCAAGTTTTGGACCAATATCACCAGTTTGCGGTATGCCTGCATCACCTTGAACTGCATGGCAAGCCAAACAGTTACCAAGCTTTTTAGTAGTAAATACTTTTCTGCCCTCTTTGATTAAAGCCTCATTACCGGTAGCATTAGCTATAGTAGCACCTAGCATACCTGCAATGGCTAATACTAATAATTTTTTTGCATTTATCATTTTCTCTCCTTTTCTATTTAATTGTCATCTTTACTAGGGGCAAAGCCCCTAGTAAATTCACGCTCTACTAAAGCACAACCTTTCGGTCTAACTATTTGCTTTTTTCAAGCATATATTTAACTGTGCTTTTAACATCTTCATCTTTGAGTGACATGTCTCCACCTTTTGGAGGCATAGCATTAAATCCGTTGATCGCATGGTTAAACACATCTTTTAAATTCTCTTCTCTTACATGTGCCCAATCAGCTTTATCTCCAAACTTTGGAGCTCCGGCTATTCCTGAATCATGACAACCTGCACATGTATTTTCATAGATTGTTTTACCGATTTCTCCGGCAGACTCTTTTTTCTTTGCATCATTAAAAGAGTATCTCCCGTCTCCAAATGGAGGTTTAACTTGTGTTGCATCTGTTTTTATGTGCATGATAGTCATTTTTGACGGATCTATACAATTTTTCATACACCTAGTATTGTGAGTGTCTGGTTTTCTTAAGTTGTTATACTCAAAACCTTTTTCATTGGGTAGATGAACAGATTTTATAAATTTTCTATCAATCACGGTATCATCTTCGATATCTTTTCCATTTACTTGAATTTCATTTAGCTGAAGCAAATATCCCAAGATTCCATATACCTGACTATTACTAAGTGACTTTGGTGCTGAAAGAGGCATGGCAGTTTGAATGTACCAGAAAAATGGTGCTATATAAGGAGCATAACTTCCTATGGTCTTAAGAGGTCCTGGATCTCCACCGGTTTTTGGATGAAGTTTTAATGTGCCTATTCCTCCTGCTAGTACAGGAAATCTATCGACTCCTTCACCAAAATCTCCATGACAAGTTGCACATTTTGCACTAAATACTTTAGCACCTTCTTCTACGGTCATTTTCCCATTTGGCAAACCTTTTCCGTCTGGTCTGACATCGGTATTCCATGCTTTTAAAGTTGCTTTTGTCGCCGGTACACCAAAATTATGATTTTTACCGCTAATTTGTGATTTATAGACTTCTTTTACCGTGATTACATTTTTTCTTATTTTCGCACCATCAACATTGGTTGTATTGCCTTGTTTGTCTTTTGCCGTGCTTGGATAAGGATATTTATCAGGATTGGCCGGAGTATAGTTTAATTTTGCAGCTCCTAAATTTGTGACAATTACAATTGAGCTTGCTAATAGTGTAAGATTACGCATAGACATGTACATCATTTACCTCCCCGTTACTTTTCACTTCCCAGGTTTGTATAGCATTTCTATGATATACAGCTTCTCGACCCCGAGCAGATACTAATTGTTTCGCTGTTGGCTGAGTGTATCCTGTATCATCGGTTGCCCTGCTTTGAAGTAGCATCGGCTTTCCATTCCAGTTTATGTCAATTGCAAATCTTGTAACTGCCTTAGGAAGAACAATACTTGTAAATTTGGCTTCTTTCCATGTTTTGCCACCATCTGTTGAAACATCAACATGGGTGATAGCACCTTTTCCAGACCATGCAATTCCTTCTACTTTTATGACACCTTTTTTAGCTTCCCTCCAATTTCGTTCAGGACAAGGTGAAGTAATAACAGAGTTTGCTTCCATAGCCCAATTATACATTTTTGCGTGACCATCTGTCTCAAGCATTGTATATTTTGTAGTTTCTTCTCTAACAAACCATGATTTGTCATCAAATTTTAATCTTTTAAGCCACTTGACTTGGATAGCACCTTCCCAACCCGGAAGAAACAGTCTTACAGGATATCCTTGTTCAGGACGAAGCGCTTCGCCATTCATAGCATAAACCAGCATTGCATCATCTAAAACTTTCTCTATGGGCACACTTCTTCCAACACCAGCGGGATCAGAGCCTTCAGGGAACATCCATTTTGCACCTGGTTTTAAACCAATATCTTCAAGTATAACTTTTAGAGGAACTCCAGTCCATTCTGAGCATGAGAGCATTCCGTGTGTCGCTTGAAGTGAGTTGATTCCCGGCCCTCTCCATTCCATACCATTGTTTGCTGCACATTCAAATGAGTGAATAACGCTGATGCTCGGATATCTTTTGATATCTTCTAAAGTAAGAACAACTTCTTTCTCTACAAGTCCGTGTATCAATAATCTCCATTCAAGTGGATTTATGTCTATAACACCGCCGTGACACCTAGTAAAATGCAAACCATTTGGAACTATGATGCCCTTAAGGTCTTGCCAAGGAGTAAAGCTAATAGAAGCTTTTTGATCGGCAGTCAACCAAGGAACAAATCTTCTAACGACATTTGCCTCGTATTTTGATGGAATACCATATGGATTGGCATTGTTATCTCTGCCCCATTTAAATCCCCAGGAAGGATTATTTGGCGGTAAGTTTTTAGGGTCAACATGTGACTCGCCTGCTTGAAGTTTTGTAGCACCGACTCCGCCTAAGGCAGCTGCAGCAGTTACAGAAAAGAAAAATCCTTTTCGTAAAAACTCTCGCCTACTTTTTTTGGGAGTTTTTTCTAATTCCTTTGAGACTTCTTGAATCAATTCAGAAGTTGAAGGAAAAGAATTTTGTATATTTTGTTTCATCTCTTTCAATCATATCTCCTTTTTCAATATAAATATAAAAATAAATAATATTAATATATTTAAAACATCATTATTTTGTCATTTTTTAACTTAAGAAAAGATTATAATAAAAAATACTTTTTCATAAGAAAAACTCATATTAAACCCCGTTAGAGTACGATATAAAGGCATAAGTTATGATTATAATTGTATAAATATATATTTTATTTATTTTAATTTATTGAAGAATAGTTACAGAAAGTAACAACGAAGGAATGAAAAACTCATAGGTATATTTGAATATATTATTATAAATATAAGCAAAATAGATATATAAGTTTTTATAATTTATTTATTTCATAGATAATGGGTTTTTGTTTTTTAATTTTTATAAAAATAAGGACAGATTTTTTATCTTTAGAAAGATTCGCCTGAAAATATTGACAATTTTTCTGTGCAGTATCCATATATACGAATTTCTGCACATTTTCACTGATGGGCAATGAAATTTTTTTTGCAGATTCTAGTCTTACAATCGTATTATTTTGTTTCAATACAAGCCATGCAATATATGGATGGCTTATGCCATAAACTGAATTATTGCTTAATAATTGTATTATAGTATATTTTTTATAATTACTTATGTTTAAGTTACTTGATAATAAAATATCTTTATATAGGGTATCTAAAAAAATCTCATTTTTTGTGCTTTTAAATACTTTATCTTTAAATAACTTGTTATTGTTTTTTGTTTGATAAATAGTTGATGATACAAAAACGCTAATTAACCCTAAAAGAACGATTGATACTAAAATCTCAACAAGAGTAAAACCTTTTTTTGTCATGATTTATTGCTTTACCGTAAGAAATTTTGATACGCCATCTTTATTGCTGAGTATTATCTCATCTATCAGTATGTTTATGCTTTTATCGTCTTGTTTCATATTTATGATAGATTTATACTTTTGAGAGTAGTGAATTTTTAGTTTTTTTAATCCTTGGATTTCATAATCATTTTTCAAATTATACTTGTCTTTGACTAAGTCGTATAAATTTATATCTTTATTATGCAAGTTTATGGAGTGTTGATCAAGAACTAAAGATACATATCTTGAAAAATTAAGTTTTTTTTCAGCGATTAAATAAAGCTTCTTTTGGTTTGAGTTAATTTTTAAAAGAGCAAGCCCTACAATGGAGAGTATTATTATACTTACGATTATCTCCATAAGTATGTATCCTGATTTGTTATTTGTGGTAGTAGTAATCTATGCTCTTTGGATATAAATTGACTTGAAAATATGCATCTTTAGCTTTTTATAGAGAGTTAAAACTTTTAATTTGCTGAAAAAATGGGAGAAAAAGCAGAAACTCATCGTAAGACTTTAGTATAAACTTATCGGTAAATTTTCCTTTTTTTAAATCAAGTTTAAAGCATACATGTTGCTCTTTTTTTTCTAAAACTAAATCATCAAAATCAAATTTTTTTATAATTCCTAGGTTATTCATCTTGTAAACTATAGAATTTTTATCAAATGGCATGGTTATACTATTTTTATCATCTGTTTCATTTGACAACAGTGCATTTTTTTACATTTATCTCCATATATAAGAAAAGTAGAATTGCCCTTTAATTTTAATTTTTTAAAATACAAAGGTATCTCTTTTATAGTTGGAATTTTTATATTATCCTTTTTTGATTTAAAGCTTGTAAGCGCCAATGAAAACATGATTCCTAATAGCAAAATTACTACTATCAACTCCATCAAGCTAAAAGCTTTTACTCGCATGTAGATAGTTTTATATCCTTGTCGTCACCACTTCCACCTTCCTTTTTGTCAGCTCCTAAAGAGATAATATCAAAAGAGTTAGAAGTTTTTATATATATGTAGGGAGTTTTCCAAGGATCCGTCGGCATTTTCTTTCCATCTATAAAACCACCATCTGGATATGATGTATAAAGAGATGGATTAGGATTTGTGATAAGAGCCTTTAGCCCTTCACTGGTAGTTGGATAAGCGCTGTTTGCAATTTTAAAAGATTTAAGAGCATTGCCAAGTGAGTGCATTTGCACACAAGTAAGCTTTCTTTTAGCCTGTTCACTTTGACCAATAAGATTTGGCAAAACCAAAGAAGCCAAAAGCCCTAAAATGATGATAACTATCATAAGTTCAATAAGTGAAAAACCTTTTTTCATAAATAACTCCGAGTTTTTAAGTAATTATATTATAGCGAAGTTTAGATTGAACTTTGATGGGTAAAAATATATTTTTGCAAAAAAATTGAACTATTCAGTATGTCTTAACAGGTAAATATGTAAAATATCTATATGAAAAAAGGTATAGCACTACTCATAACTATCGGATTTATTGTTATTTTGACATCCCTAATAGCTTATATATTTACACTGTCAAATAGAGCCTTTGATGAGGTAAATAATGTAAAAAAAAGAGATCAGAGCGCAGTTTTGTGTAGTGATGTGAAAAAGCTTTTAGATAGTTATGCCAGTGAGATTGAAGATGATAAGGATTTTTCAACCTTTCTTTTGGGAACACCTCCTTTTTACGATGATAGAAGCGGACTAGGACTTGAAGTCGAAATAAAACCTTTGAGTGATAAGATAAATATAAATTCTATACTTATAAACAAAAAAATAAATAAAAACCTTGTACAATTTTTACAAAAAATTTGTGAAACTTATAATATTTTAGATCCTAGTTTTTTTATCGCTTTGGTATTAGATAGTATCGATCAAGACAGTGTGGAAAGAGAGGCCTTGAGCGAAATTTCTTTGCATGAAGTTAAGTATTCAAATGGAAGTATTTACAATAAGACTCAGTTTGAAATATTAGAAAATTATTATGCAGATGTTGTTCAGGATAAAAATATTTTTAATGTTCCATGGAATCAGTTAATCTATTTTGGCGGAAAAAATTCCAGTATAGTTGATTGTGATAGGATGAGTAAGGAAATAACTTTTTTACTCGGATTAGACAGTGAAAATTTTACAGGCTGTAGCGATCTAAATAGTAGTAAAGAAGACAAAGAAATAGCTATGAAATATAACTTAAAAAAATTTAGCAAAGAAAACAATTATGATATTTTAGTTAAAATGTATTATCAAGTAAATTCAATCAAAGATAGAGCTTCATTTATCTATGATATGAAAACAAAGAAGGTGAGCAACTTTGAGTTTTTTTAATAAAGAGAAAAAACCTATTTATTTAGTTACAAAAAACTTTAAAGAAAAATTATTTGAAAAAAGTGATTTAGTTTTATCACCAGAGTTTTATTGGGCAAAAAAAACTACTTTAAATTTAAGATATGCTTATGAAGCCAGCAAAATGGCTGCTTCTATATTTGATGGGATTTTACCTGCTGGAGCTTTTAAATTTAAAGTATTTAAATTAGATAAAAATGAATTTATATTTATAGCGTATGATATACAAAATATAATCAAAGAGCTAGAACTCATAGGTGTGGATATGCATCTAGTGGAAAAGATTTATACAGCACAAAGTGAATTTATGGATAAAGATGTAGCTTTGAGGATTAACGGCACATACGCAATAGCTTCAAGTGAAGGAGTTATCACATATGTACCATCAAAATTTTTAAATTCCTCATTAGATATGAATGTTGATGATGTTTTGGAAGAAAAAAAACTTTCAACAAATTATATATATTCTAAAAGTTTTCAAAACATAAAGATAAATTCAAAAGAATCAAATCTTATTTTGTGGCTTTTGGTGATTTTGGTATCTATGCTCTTTTTAAATGTTTTAAAATTACAAAGAGATAGAAGTTTTCTAGTAAAGCAAAAAAATACACTAGTAAAAAAATACAACCTTCCAAAAACTACTTTCCAAATAAAAAGTATGCAAGACGAACTATCGAGGATTGATTTGCAACAAAGCAATCTAAAGATGGTCATAGTGTATCTAGGAAAATTTAAATTATCCAAAGATGGGTTTTTTAGTTCATTATCATATAAAAAAGAACATTTGAAATTTTCTGTAAAATTAGATAGTACAGAAAAGGAACAAAAATTTAAAAAATACATAGCTAAAAAATATAAAATATTAAGAACAGGCAGGTTAAAAAGAGACTATATGATTGAGGTTTCATTGTGAGTAGATTCAAACAATATTCTATCGTCTTACTAGCACTTTTATCAATATTTTTTGCTTTATTTTTATTTGTTTCTCAAGGAAGATTAAAAGAAGAGCAAAAAGTTTTTAATAGTTTCAAGCATCAATCAAATACACTTATTTTGCTGAAAGAAAAATGGAGATCTAATAAAAAATACAAAAATATATTTGCAAGATTAAAGGCTATATCAAAACCGAAAAAAGAGACATTAAAAGGCAAAACATATGTTTTGGATTTTAGCAATTTGTCTCAGATTAATTTGGAACAAATTATGAAGATTTTGTTTAATTCTAATTTTAATATCAAAGTATTAAATGTGCAGAAAAATAACAATAAAATATCTCTACATGTAGAGGTGCAATTATGAAAAAAGCTATTATATTTATACTTCTAATTCTTTTTTGGATTGTTTTGCTTTTTCCAAAAAATTTGCTTTGGGATAATTTTATACAAAATATGCAAGATAATAATATAATAATAATTGCACAAAAAAAAGCAGATAAAAGATATAAATTTATAGCAAGCGATATAAAAGTATATTTTAAAAGTGTAAAGGTGGCAAATATTGGGCAAATTGAAGCTCGGTTGTGGTTTTTTTATAATGAAATAGACTTAAAAAATTTGCGACTTAGTAAAAATATACCGATACTGAAAAATTTCAAAATTTCAAATTCATATATCACATACACTGTTTTATCTCCAACAAAAGTGAAAATAAAAGGTACATCTAAGCGTGGTGATTTTGTAGGGGAAGTTGAAATTTTTAAGCATAAAGGTTTTATATTGCTTAAGAGTGATACGATGAAAGATACTTTTTTGCAACAGTATTTTAAGAAAACAAAAGAGGGGATGAAATATGAATTCGCTTACTAATTCCAAGTTTATCTCTTTCTTGTGGTGGGTTGTTGTGCCACCGTTAATTGCTCTACTTCTTAGCTCGATTCTGGTTATTGTACTTGATAATAAAAAAATACAAGACCTACATGTAAGCTATAAAAAATCTCAATATTTAAATAGGTTTCCAAAATTTTTAAATTTAAGTGTTTCAGAAATGAAAAAGGTTTTGCCACAAATCAAGCAAAAAGAAAAGTTAGGAAAGATACTATTGCAGGCCTGTTATTCGGAGAATGACAAAAAATTTATAGTTTTCAAAGATGGCAGGGAGACAGTTTTTTTAGATTTAAACCAAAGCTATAAAAATGCGAAAGTTATTAAAATAGGTATTGATTATGCCGTGTTTTTAAAAGAGGGAAGAAAAATAAAACTAGTACTGGAAAACACAAAAACGACTAGTGTTTATAAAACGACAATAAAGCCATCCCTGCAAACAGAAAATGGAGGTTATATTGGCGTTAAGAGAGTTGAATTTAAAAAATATACGCAAAATATAAGACAAGCCCTGAGAGATGTAAGAGTGCAAGAGTTGAGAAAAAGCAAACAATTTGCAGGTTTAAGACTCAGTTATGTAAGAAGAGGTTCATTTTTTGATAGAATGAGATTAAAAGTAGGAGATATCATAAAAAGCGTTGATGGAAATGAGCTAAAAAGTATTATGGATTTATTGCCTTACTACAATAGGCTAGATAGTACAACTACTATGAGGATAGGTTTTGAGAGAGGTGGAGAAATGAAGGAGATTATCTATGAGATTAATTAGTATTTTAATTATATTTGTTAGTTTTTTGTTTGCAGGTGAAAAAAGTGTCGAGATAAATTTTAAAGATTTAGAGATAAATGCTTTTGTTAAAATGGTCTCCAAGATTAGTGATAAAAATATACTCCTCAACTACAATATACCGGGCAAAGTTAATTTCATATCTGTAAAACCTGTCAAAAAAAGTCAAGTATATGATTTGCTTATCAGCGTTTTGAAAAACAAAGGGTATACGCTGATAGACAGCCATAGTGGTTATTTTCAAGTTGTGAGAAGCAGTGATGCTGCCAGAGAATCACCTCCGATGAGATCAAGAAGTTTATTAAATCAAATACAAACCGATATCATTGGCGTAAAGAATCTGTCAGCTACGCAGATGTTAACTCAGGTAAGGTTTTTGTTGAGTAAATATGGAAAAATAGCTGTTTCCAAGGAGGCAAACAGTTTAATTATCACAGATTATCCTAAAAATCTAAAAAGTGTTAGAAGTCTGGTTTACAGGCTTGATTCTCAAAAGAAAAAAGATATAAAATTTTATACTCTGCAAAACTCTAAAGTTTCTTCTGTGCTACCAAAGATAAAAAGTATTGCAAATAGTATTTATAATCAGAAAATGCCTAGCCAAAAAGTTGATATTTTTTCTGATGAAAGCACAAATACTCTAATAATTGTTTCTAGTAAAAAGATTATAAAATCGTTAGTGGCGCAAGTTAAAAAACTAGATATAAAAGATGAGGTGTCTCAGATGACTCTACATATAGTAAGTCTTAAAAATGCCGATGCAAAAGCACTCGCAAAGACACTTAAATCTATCATACTGAGCAAACCTGAATCCGGAAAAAAGAAAATTAAAAAAGATATAAAGAAACCAACTTTTACAGCAGATGAGGAAACAAATTCTCTTGTCATATATGCTTCAAATGAAGAATTTAATGAAATCAAAACTCTCATAAGTGCTTTGGATACACCAAGACAACAGGTGTTTGTCAGTGCAAAAATAGTTGAGATAAGTGATTCTATATCTAGTAAGATAGGCGCTAAATATGGTATTTTGGGAGGTATAACCAACTCTTCAGGACTATACTCTTTTAGCGCAGCCTTGGGCTCCCCTGATGCTAGTGCTATTGCTTTTGATCCGGCAACAATCGGATTAAGTTTGCCAACTGTGACCAGAGGATTAGCTCTTGGTGCTTCCATATCTCTTTTGAGTATGAATGGTGCTGCAAATGTTTTATCACAACCCTCCTTGCTTTGTATTAACAATATTGAATCTTCTATATATGTGGGTAAAACAGAATCGATAATCACGCAAGGAACTGTCGGACAGGCTACAACCGATGTGACCAAAAATACTTATACAAGGCAAGATATAGGCCTAACACTAAAAGTAAAACCTAGAATCTCCAGCGATAATAAAGTATTTTTACATGTGAAAATAGTGATGGAGGATGTGGTGCCAGGCAGCAAGGCGGGGATACCTACTACAACCAAAAGAGATGTGGAAACAACAGCTATAGTCAAGAATGGCGAGAGTATCATCATAGGTGGATTAGTTAAAAACAAGAAGAGTAACACCACCTCAAAAATCCCTATTTTGGGTGATATACCGATTTTAGGCCAAGCTTTTAAATATGATGAAGATACTAACGATAAGATTAGTTTGCTAGTGGTGCTGACACCATATATTATCAATAAAAGCACACAACTTTCATCTTTGAGAGCAATGCTTTCAAAAATTAATACTTTAGAGCAAAAATTTGTAAAGAATATTTCAAAAAAATGAAAATAGAAAATATACCAACATTTGAAAATATAGATTTACAACCAGCTAATTATATTGGCCTAGATATCAACCTTTTAGTAAAAAACTATCTTTTGCTGACCAATATAGACACAAAACCTTTTGCAGTATTGGACAAAGCATATATAAGTGACGGATTAAATTATCTCGCAAAGCTTTCTATCGAATGTGATGTATGTTTTGTTGATGCCGCATCTTACGAAAGACTTTACAATAAATATATAGAGAAAAGAAGCGATAAAGAACTAAGCAGTGCATTTAGTGAAGATGAAAAAGAAGAATTTATTGAAGATGATATTTCATTATCCGAGTTTCTGAAAACCAGTTCTGATATACTAACAAGTGAAGAGTCAGCTCCTATTATAAAGTTTGTAAATTCACTTTTCTATCAAGCAATTAAAAAAAGATCTTCTGATATACACATAGAAACTCATGAAAGTAGAGGAATTGTAAGATTTAGAATTGATGGGGCTTTGATAAAACATGTGGATTTAGACAAACATATTATAAATCTCATAATTAACCGTATAAAAGTTATCTCAAATTTAGATATATCTGAAAAAAGAGTGCCACAAGATGGAAGAACTGCTGTAAAAATATCTGGCAAGAGTTTGGATGTTAGAGTTTCAACATTGCCGACATATTATGGCGAGAGAGTTGTTATGAGAATATTGATGGATTCATCCACCATACCAACCTTGGAAGGTCTAGGATTTGACTCGTATATGACAGAAGAATTTAAAACGCTATTATCGCACTCTTATGGTATGATTTTAGTCACAGGTCCTACAGGAAGTGGAAAATCAACTACGCTTCATTCTTTCTTAAGTGCAATTGCAACTCCGGAAAAAAATATCATTACGATAGAAGATCCAGTTGAATATAAAGCAAACAATATAAACCAAATCCAAGTTAATGCAAAAACAGGACTGACATTTGCCTCGGGCTTGAGGTCTATTTTGAGACAAGATCCTGATATTGTGATGGTTGGTGAGATAAGAGATACGGAAACTGCAAAGATAGCAATACAATCAGCCCTCACAGGACATCTTTTACTATCAACTTTGCATACAAACAATACAACAGCTGCTCTAACAAGGTTGATAGATATGGGCGTAGAAGAGTTCCTCATCAGCTCAAGTTTACTAGGAGTTTTAGCACAAAGACTTGTTAGAGTGCTATGTCCACACTGCAAAATTGAAGATGACGAGAATGAGGAGTTTAAGGTAGAGTTTGGTATCAAAAAAGATACAAAAATATATAAATCAAAAGGTTGTAATCAGTGTAATTTTACTGGCTACAAAGGAAGAGTTGCAGTTGGAGAACTATTTCTCATGAGTGGTGAAGTAAAAAGTATGTTGAAAAAAGGCATGAATGATTTTGAGATAAGGGAAATTATGCACAGAAATGGTTTGGTTCTATTATCTCAAAAAATTAGCTCCTTAGTAGAAAATGGTACAACAAGTTTTCAAGAAGCACTAAGAGTCGGCTTGAGAGATTAAGTGGTAATAAATGTTTTTTAAATATAAGGGCTTAAATAGTGATGGCTCTAGAGCTAAAGGTATTCTTGAGGCAAATGATATTCAGGAGGCAAAAGCCAAACTAAGATTGCAAGGTATAATATATAGCTATCTGGATATAGATAAATCCTTTGCCAAGAGTTATTTTAAAGGAATTTTTACTAAAGATTTTCCATCCAAGAAACTCTATGTCATTAGTAGAAACCTCAGTATTTATCTAAAATCAGGAGTTTCATCTATAGTATATGCTATTAAATTGGAAAAACAACAATATAAAAATGATAAAAAAATATTTAGATTTTTCAGCTCCATTGAAGCTTCACTACAAGAAGGTAAAGGTTTTTATAATGCTCTTGAATCCCAAGAAGTTTTCACATTACCCGCTTTTTATAAACAATCAATAAAAGTTGCGGAAGAGTCAGGGACTTTGGCTATTGTGCTAAAAGAGTTGTCAATCTTTTTAAAAAATCAGGAAATGATCAAAAATAAAATCTCAAGCGCACTTGCTTATCCACTGTTTATTGTCATTGTTTCTTTTTTTATGGTAGGTTTTATGCTTAGCGTTGTCGTGCCAAAGATAACAAGTATGTTTGATCAATTAGGGCAAGAATTGCCGGCAATAACAAAATTTGTGATAGCTTTAGGGGATTATATAGATAAAAATTGGCTTTTTATATTAGTTTTTGTCTTTGCTTTTTTATTTGCTTTTGCTTACATGTATAAGAGTTTTCCAAAATTTACATATATGATAGATAGTTTTCTTTTAAAACTTCCATTATTTGGAAAAATAATCCAAACCTCAGAATTGGCGAAATTTTCATATATAGTCTCAGTTCTGATAAACTCCGGAGTTACCTTTGTGCAAGCAGTAAAACTATCCTCAAATACAATAAAAAACAGAGTAATAAACCGTACATTTATAAGAGCATCAAATGAGTTAGTAAAAGGCAAAAAGTTGTCAAATTCACTCTCCAAACAAAATTACAAAGTAGATATGGCATTTATCCAAGCCATATCACTAGGTGAAGAAACAAGCCAAATGAGAGAGATACTACAAAACCTCTCAGAGCTATACACAGAAGGAAATAACGACAAAATAAACAAAATGCTCTCACTCCTAGAGCCAATACTAATACTCATAGTAGGAGCAATCATAGGTGTGATAGTCACAGCCATGTTGTTACCGATATTTTCGATAAATTTGAATATGTAAAAATGAAAGTCAAAAATCAAACCTTAACTACATAGATTCCTAATGGGATTATTAAGATTGCTAAATTTATTTGACGAAAATATAATAAGGGTCAGGTATTGAGAGTAACCACTTGTTTACTTACCTGCGTTTTAATAGAAAAATTTTTTGAGGTGGTAACCGACTTATTTTCTTTTTAATAAACCTCAATATGTAAGAAGTTTGGTGGAGTATAGCGGGTTCGAACCGCTGACCCCGACGCTGCCAGCGTCGTGCTCTCCCAGCTGAGCTAATACCCCATTTAGGTGATAAAATATCTGCGTAAATCGGCTTTATCTTCGTAAGGTGTTTGGCTTACTGTTTTTTCGCCGAGCATTATATCATATTTTTTATTTAGTTCCGTTTTGGCAAAGGAAAGAACTGCTTTTAGTGCTAAATTTGTATCGTTTTGGGAGGCATTTGCACTCAAGAGCGAAGAGGGTCCTGGTATATCTTTGGCTTTTATGAAGATGTATTTGTTGCTTTTTATCTTTTCTATTCTTTCATTTTCTTCTTGATTTCTACCTACTATGAGCTTTGCCCCATCTTCTAGTCTTAGTTGTCTTCCATTTTTTAAGACATCTATATCATCTACTTCTAAATTATCATATTTTACAAAATCTCTCATTTTTTTTGTAAAGTTTGCATCTGTCAGCAGGCATCCACCACCTGGTTTTTCAAAATCATCCCAGCCAAATTTTTCTGCTAGCGCCAGTTGAGTTTCTCTGCCTCTTCCGTTTATGCCTAAAAGTTTTTCTCTGTCCACCCAGCCCTCGCTTTCCGGTTTGGTTGGCTTCATTACTTTTGCGCATAATGGCCTGAGTATTAATCCTTCTTCATCACCTGCAAGTTTGCTGACTGAATTCATAGCATCATTTCTTTGACTCATCGGTCTTTGCCCTACGACTTCGCCTGTTACTAAAAAAGAAGCATCATATTTGTCTAGCAGTTCCATGGCAATTCTAAACATAAATCCGTGGCAGTCGATACAGGGATTGAAGTTTTTGCCATATCCGAATTTTGGATCAAAAAGTATGTTTTTTATGTAAGTATCTCTGGTATCTATCACTTCAAACCTGGCTCCTGCCATTTGGGCTCTTTTTCTCATAAGTTCACTGATATCGGTTTTTGAGCCAAAGCCTATATTTATATTTAGCGCGATAACATCTATGTTTTGAAGAGTCATTAATTTTATAGCTATCATACTGTCCAGACCTCCGCTAAAGAGCGCTAAACATCTTCTTTTATTATTCATAAGCTACTAATTCTCCCTTTTTCAATTTAAATATTTTTTCTTGAATTGATCTTATATGAAACTGTTTTTCTTTATAATCGAGCGATTTATCACTCTTTACATGTAGGAGTTTTTCATTGTAATATCTAACCAAAAATGTAATCATAGCAGAAATCAAATCTTTTTCCTCGTAAATCTTGATGTCATCCCACAGTGTGATTTGTCTTAGACTAGGATGCTCAAACCGGTTATCCAACAACAACCTGAACTCTTCACCGTGAGTTTTAAACATACTCGTATCTATGGTATCTAGCAGTGTATCAATCAATGAAGGCTTAGCAAGGATAGTCTTAATAATCGTTAATTCCAAAATATCTATAAAACCTTCCCGTTGCTCTCTTCTGACAAAATCTCTTTTGACTTTTACCAAATTTTGGGGGAGGTTCAATGCACCGCTCAAAACTCCTCTGTAACTTTCCTGCAAAGATGCAGGTAAACTTTGCAAAAACAAAGATCCCTCTTTTAGAGCTTTTTGTTTTTCCAGGCCTTCGTGTAAGTTGTATTTTTTCACAATCTGCTCAATCGCAAACTCAATAAACGGTTGAGCTTCACTAAAGAGTCTGTTTAGTTTTTCAATTTGTGCATTTTTAACCATATCTGCCGGGTCCATTCCTTCGCCAAAAAGTATAACACCTCCTTTAAAGGAGTGTTTGCTTAGTAGTATAGAAGCTTTTAATGCTGCGGCAATTCCTGCATTGTCTCCATCATAAGCAAGTATGACTTCTGGTTCCATTTTGGTTATAAGAGGCAGATGCTCACTTGTCAATGCCGTTCCCAAGGTAGCAACTGCATTTGTGAAACCAGCTTGATGAAGCATAATCGTATCCATGTATCCTTCGGTTATGATTATTTTTTTCTGTTTAAATATGCTCTCTTTCGCAAAAAAATATCCATATAAAAGCCTTGATTTATTAAAATATCTTGTTTGGGGAGAATTGATATATTTGGCAGGATGATTTGTGATTGTTCTGCCGCCAAATCCTACAAATTTTCCATTTCTTGAGCGAATCGGATAGATTATTCTGTCGATAAATCTACAATAGGCTCTATCGCTGTTTTCCGAGATATCAGCTACACCAAACTCTTTTGCTTCACTTATCGAATAACCATAGCTCCTTAAAAAATTTAGAGTTTCATCACTGCTTGGTGCAAAACCCAACTCAAATTTTTCTATGGTTGATTCGCCTATGCCTCTTTGGAGAAGATACTCTTTTGCATTTTTTTGAGTATCAAGTTTTTTTCGGAAAAACAGTGTGAGATTTTCCATCAGTTTTCTGTCTTCTTTTTTTTCACTAGATTCAGTGTAAGTAAGTGAAAAATTATACATGTTGGCGAGCTTCTCTATCGTTGCAGGGTAGTTTAGCTTCTCGTATTCCATCACAAATTTTATACTATCGCCACCAGCTCCACAACTGAAACAGTGGTAAATTTGCTTAGAAGGGCTGATAACCAAACTAGGATTTGAGTCATTGTGAAAAGGACAAATTGCTTTAAAATTTGCACCATTTTTTTTAAGCTCAAGATAACTGCCCACAACATCAACGATGTCGAGTCTATTTTTTAAATCTTCTATTGAGCGATTCTCTATCATTTTACCCCTTTGGAAAATTTAATTATAGCATTTAAAAGCTAATTTGGTATAATAGTCCCATATTTATATAAGGGTACACATTGAATAGTTTTTTTATTGAGTACAGAGACCCAATGTTTGGGATAATTATACTTTTTGCCATTGTTTTTATTATTTCGTTCGCAAATTATTGGTGGGGAGTTTTTAAGAGTAAAGAAGAAAAAGATAGTATAGAAAAATTTGTTAAAAAATTTGAAATCATAAGTGATGAAAAAGAGTATAAAAAACTACTCCAAGATTCCAATATACCTATAGAATCACTGGTTTTGTTAGCTGATGCCTATGGTAAAAGCGGTGATTATGAAAAATCTATAAACATCTATCTCGTCGCACTTAAAAGGGTCAAAGGAAAAGATAAAAAAGAGTACATACTCTCAAGCCTCGGAAAAACATATTTTAAGGCCGGCTTTCTAAGGCGAGGTGCTGATATATTTCTAGAATCACTCAGACTGCATCCTAGAAATGAAGAATCTTTGAAATACTTGACGGTAGTGTATGAAAGATTAAAAGAGTACGATAAAGCCATAGAAGTGTTAGATGCTTTAGAAGAGTTAGGGGCTGCAGTAAAAAGGCAAAAGCTATATATTGAGTGTTTGCAGGTAAGTGAAGATTCAAAAATAAGCAATACAAAAAAGCAAGAAAAGCTAAGGGAAATATCCAAAAAAGAGAAATTTTTACAAAGAAAGTATTTTGAGTTTATGCAACAAAATAGATTGGATATTACAAAAGAACTAGATGATTTTGATTTTAAAAATTTTACAGATTTACTTTGGTTTTCTGATGCAAAATGGCTGGATTTATCACATTTTTCTAAGCAAATACCACGACAAATAGCCATGGCAAAAGGCTTAATTGATTACGAAGAGGTAAAAGACGGCATATTTGCATTTAATGTTTTAGGGGCTTTAAGAAAAGAAGGAAGTATTAAAGCTGAGCTTAGTTTTCACTACATGTGCAGTGAGTGTAAAAATGTTTACCCTTTGTATTTTTACAGATGTCCAAATTGTCTAAGTATTGGAAATGCAAAAATTCAAAGCTCTATTGTTAAAGTAAATGATGAAAAAAATATCCCTTTTCTCTGATGGCTCTTCGCTTGGAAATCCAGGCTTTGGAGGATATTGTGCGATTTTAAGATATAAAGATAATGAGAAGATTATAAGCGGTGGTCAAAAATTGGCCACAAACAATCAGATGGAATTAAAAGCTGTCATAGAGGGTTTAAAAGCTTTAAAAAATCCTTGTATCGTTGAGATAACCAGTGATTCTAGTTATGTTGTAAGGGGCATAAATGAATGGCTTGAAAATTGGCAAAAAAGAAATTTTGCAAAAGTAAAAAATCCAGAACTTTGGAAAGAATATATCGAAGTTGCAAAAACACACAAAATAAAAGCTACTTGGGTAAAAGGACATGCAGGACATAGAGAAAATGAGATATGTGATAAAATTGCAAAAGAAGAAGCTGAAAAATTGAAGGAGTATTAAGTGGATAAATATTTACAACTGTTACAAAAGCGTTTGGATTATCAGTTTAAAGACCAAAATCTGATAATCGAAGCTCTTCCTCATAAAAGTTATAAAAAACCATACAATAATGAAAGGTTGGAGTTTTTGGGCGATGCTGTTTTGGATTTGATAGTAGGAGAGTATTTATACCATAAGTTTCCTGATGTTGCGGAGGGAGAACTTTCAAAACTCAGAGCATCTTTGGTAAGTGAAAAAGGTTTTTACAAGTTGGCCAATATATTGAATTTAGGGGATAATATCTTTATATCAATGGCAGAAGAAAACAATAAAGGAAGAGAAAAATCCTCACTTCTTTCAAATGCATTTGAGGCTTTGATGGGTGCGGTTTATCTTGAGGCGGTATTGGAAAAAGCAAAAAAAATATGTATCCATCTTTTGGATATTGCCTACCCTGTTATAGATATGGAAGCAATTTTTAGAGATTTTAAAACCACTTTGCAAGAGTTAACACAAGCTAGATTTGGAGAGACTCCCGAATATAGGTTGATAAAATCTTTTGGACCTGATCATAAAAAAGAGTTTGAGATGGCAGTTATTATACAAGATAAAGAATTTTCAAGAGCGATAGGCAAAAGTAAAAAAGAAGCCCAGCAAGCCTCTGCAAAACTGGCACTAGAAGCCCTAAAAGGAGACAATCAATGATTCAATACAGAGTGCCAACTCGTGCTTCAGTGGCGAGGAATTTTTTAAAATATATTTCTATTAAAAAAGAAAATAAAATCATACAGAGTGCCAACTCGTGCTTCAGTGGCGAGGAATTTTTTAGGAATTTACTTCCTAAAAAAGGGGACAGTAAAATAAAATCATACAGAGTGCCAACTCGTGCTTCAGTGGCGAGGAATTTTTTAGGAATTTACTTCCTAAAAAAGGGGACAGTAAAATGAACAAATTTGGTAGAAGATTTTGCTTTAGCACTTTTGGAGAGTCACATGGCAAAGCAATCGGTTGTCTGATAGATGGAGTTCCTGCTGGAATCAAACTTGATATGGATTTTATACAAGGTGAACTAGACAGAAGAAAGCCGGGACTTAATAAATTTGCCACGGCTAGAAAAGAGGGCGATAAAGTAGAGATTTTAAGTGGAATTTTTGAAGGATACAGTACTGGAACACCAATAGAACTCATCATTTTCAATAAAGACCAAAAAAGCAAAGATTACAACAATATAAAAGAGATTTTTCGTCCAGGACATGCAGATTTTACTTATTATGAAAAATACGGTATTCGAGATTATAGAGGAGGAGGACGAAGCAGTGCCAGGGAGACAGCCTCAAGAGTTGCTGCGGGCGCAGTGGCAAAACTGATACTAAATGAGCTAAATATTGAAGTAAAAAGCGGAGTATGTGAAGTAGGTGGAGTCACTGGCAAAGATACAGATTTCCTATATGCTCCGCAAAGCCCGATTTTTGCACTAGATAAAAATAAAGATAAATTGTGGCAAGAAATGATACTAAAAGCTAAAAATTCTCATGATTCTATAGGCGGAGCTGTACATGTAAGGGTTAAAAATCCACCAATCGGTTTAGGTGAGCCGATATATTATAAATTAGATGCCATATTAGCTAGTGCGATGATGGGTATAAATGCTGCAAAAGCTGTAGAGATTGGTGATGGGATAAACGCTGCAAAAACCTTAGGTTCGCAAAATAACGACCAGATATCAACAAAAGGTTTTTTAAGTAACAACAGTGGTGGAATACTAGGTGGCATTTCCAATGGAGAAAATATAGATATAAAAGTTTATTTCAAGCCTACACCTTCTATTTTTATGGAGCAAAAAACAGTGGATAAAGACGGGAATGAATTAAGTTTTTCACTTAAAGGAAGACATGACCCATGTGTTGCTGTCAGAGGAAGTGTCGTAGCAGAAGCGATGGCAGCATTAGTTATAGTTGATATGTTGCTTTTAAATATGAGTTCAAAAATTGAAAATATAAAAAAAGTGTATGCTAACTAGAAGAGCGGCGGTTCTCTTAAGCTTTTTATTTTAAAACTTTTTCGGTGAATGGCTGAGTAACCATGCCTCTTTATCTCCTCTACATGTAGAGCTGTGCCATAGCCTTTGTGTTTGGCAAATGAGTAGTTTGGGAAATCTTTTTGGATGCCGTACATGTAGGAGTCCCGACTAACCTTTGCCAAGATGCTAGCGGCACTGACTTCTTGTACTTTGGCATCTGCTTTTATCATAGTTTTGATATTTTTTACTCCAAAAGAGCTATTGCCGTCCATCAAGATTTCACATTCTTTAAATTGTTCTTTTATTTGTGCTATCGCATAACCAAGGCAATAGCTTAAGCCTTTCTTATCTATCATTTCATTATCACAAAAAACTATTTTGTATTTGCTATTTTGTTTGATGATTGGAAAAAGCTCGTCTCTCTTTTTTTCACTAAGTATTTTTGAATCAGCCAAGTCATCTACTTTGCTTATCAACACAACGCCAACAACTACCAAGGGCCCCGCTAAGCAACCTCGTCCTGCTTCATCAATTCCACATAGCATTTTAAATTCCTAAAGCCCAATCCCAAAATGGGATTTGTTCAAATTTTATATTTTCTAATTCAAATTCACCAATATTGCCAATTGTTATAATCCAAATTTTTTTTACATGTAATGCTTTAAAATGAGAGATTATTTTCTTCATCTTCTCTATCAAGCTTTCAGTTGGTGTGAAAGGAGATCATATAACCCCTCCATTTTTTAAGGGCATAAAGAAGTTTATGTGTTCGGTATAAAATATAGTTTTCTCTCTTTTGTAAAGTTCTAGAAAAACCATATTCTCAAATCTTTTTAAAAAATCTTTTTTATAAGTTAAGCCATTTTTGATGGCAAAATCAAAAAGATATATTTTCTTACTTGCTTTTTTCTGCTCATATTTTTCTAAAAATAACACCAACTCTCTGTTGTTTAACTTTTGACTCACATTATATAGAAAATCTTTTGAAATTTTCATCTTCATTTTTAATTGATTGTATATTTGAAACAAAGAAACCTTGCTACTTTGTAATACGGATAATTTTTTAAAAATTAAAAATTCGTTTTTGCTATTAAAAAATTCTTTTGAAATCTTTTGAAATTCTTTAAGATAATTATCTTCATTAAATAGAACAATCGGTATAAGTGTGCCTTTGTTTGAGTATATGCTAAAAAGCTGTTCTATGTTAAAATGTCTTTTGTCAAATGCAATAAATTCTTCAAAATCTAATGGATACAAAAAAATCCTGTGAAAATTTTCTAAAACTTTACTGCTATCATCACTTGTGATTATGATGTTTTCTACTTTAGGAATTTTAAATGAGAAATTAAAATTTTCTAATACTAACAGTTTGATATGCTTTTTGATGGTAAAATCCTCAAGTTTGGAAAAACTTATATCATTAGTCTCGATTCTCTCGTCTTCAAAATCTATATAAAGAAATTCATCAGGATTAAAATTTTGTAAATAATCAATAATCAAATGAGTTTTACCACTTTTTCTAGGACCCAATATAAGAGTTTTTTTATTCATAATTCGTTTTTTTCTATCATAAAAAATATTATTTTTCAATTTTTGGTTATAAATAGTTTCTAATAAAATCATGTAATATTATAGTTCTTTCCTTATTAAAAGGAAATAAATTTATATAAAATAGTTTTAAAGTCCCTAAATCATTGACTTTTAAGTAAAATTTTAGTAAAATCTCGTTCCTTATTAAGTTATCACTAGCTATTTTTGACTGCAAGGTCTAGCTTTAGCGCAATGAATTTATCGGGAATTTACTTCCTGATAAAGAAAACAGTTAGATAGGTGACAAGTTCTTTATTTAGGGGAAATTATGGAAAAAATACGACTTAAACTCAAGGCACATGACCATAGAGTTTTAGACAGATCTGTTGCAGCAATTGTAGAAGCTGTTAAGCGAACTGGAGCTGAGATAAAAGGCCCAATTCCTATGCCTACGAAGATAAAGCGCTATACAGTGCTTAAATCACCATTTGTAAACAAGGATTCAAGAGAGCAATTTGAGATAAGAATTCATTCACGCATGATAGATATTGTATCTGCTACGACTGATACGGTTGATTCTTTGATGAAGCTTGATCTTGCACCTGAGGTGAATGTTGAAGTAAGAGCAATGGGCAAATAGGGGAGTAATGATGGAATATATAGTAGAAAAAATCGGAATGAGCAGAACTATCACAGTTCCTAGCGTTCCTGTGACATTACTTAAAGTTGTGGAAGTAAAAGTTTGCGAAGTTGACGCTGATAAAAAGCAATTGTAGCTTATGCCAGTGGTAAAAAAATGAATCGTACAATTGCCGGAAAGCAAAAAAAATATAACTTAAGTGCACAGTTTAATCGTTTTGCAACACTTGAAGTTGCAAATGATGAAGCAGGCGATTTGGATGTATCTGCATTAAGTGAAGTAAAAGTTTTAAAAGCAACTTTTAACTCTAAAGGTAGAGGTTTCGCCGGTGTTATGAAAAGATACAATTTTAAAGGTGGTCCGGGAGGACATGGTAGCCGTTTTCATAGAGCTCCAGGTTCAATCGGTAATGCTGAATGGCCAGGTCGTGTTCAAAAAGGCAGAAGAATGCCAGGACACTATGGCAATGCAAAAACAACAGTTAAAAATGAAGTTCTTTCTTTTGACGCACAAAACAGCATCTTAGCTGTTAAGGGACCGGTTCCAGGCGCAAATGGAGCACTTGGAAGAGTGAGGATAGCTAAATGAGTAGCGCAATAGTATTAAATGAAAAATTTGAAAACGACGGTGAGTTAACACTTCCGGAAAATTACGAAAACATAAGTTCACATAATCTTTACATTTATGTCAAATCTTATCTAGCAAGTATTCGTGCAAATACGGCAAGTACTAAAACTAGGGCTGAGGTTAGTGGTGGCGGTAAAAAACCGTGGGCACAAAAAGGTAAAGGTGGCGCTCGTGCTGGATCAAATAGAAGTCCTGTATGGGTTGGCGGTGGTGTTACATTTGGACCGAAGTCAAATAGAAACTACAACCAAAAAGTTAATAAAAAGCAGAAAAAACTTGCTTTACAGTATGCTTTAAATGAAAAAGCAGCTAAAAATGCACTTTTTGTAGTTGATTCTATATCAATAGAATCAGGTAAAGCAAAAGATGCGGCAGCAATCATAAAAACTTTAGGTGCAAGAGATGCCTTGATAGTAAAAGAATTGGTAGATGAAAAAACTTTTTTAGCGTTTAGAAATCTTAAAAATTGCTATCTAATAGAAGCAAATGAGCTAAATGCTTATTTGACTACTGCATACTATACAGTAGTGATTGAAAAATCAATACTTGAAACAATAACAAAAGAGGGCTAATTATGGCAGATATAACTGATATAAAAGCAATCCTTTATACTGAAAAAAGCTTGAGCCTTCAGGAAAATGGAACTGTTGTTATTCAAACATCAACAAGAATGACAAAAAATGGTCTAAAAGAGGTTTTAAGAGAATATTTCGGTTTTACTCCACTGAAGATAAACTCAATGAGAGTTTTAGGAAAAGTGAAGAAATTTAAAGGAATTGCTGGTAAAAGAAGCGATTCAAAAAAATTCTATGTTCAGCTGCCAGAAGGTGCTAAACTAGAGAATTTGGAGGCGTAATATGGCAATAAAATCATATAAGCCATATACCCCAAGCCGTAGATATATAACTGGTTTGGATTCAGGCGATATTACAGCTAAAGCGAGTGTCCCTTCACTATTGAAAAAACTTCCGGTAAGTGCCGGTAGAAACAATAATGGAAGAATTACATCTCGTCATAAGCAAGGTGGCGCAAAGCGTCTTTATAGAATTATAGATTTTAAAAGAAGAAAATTTGACATAGAAGGTACTGTAAGTGCCATAGAATATGATCCAAATAGAAACTGTAGAATCGCACTTATCACATATGTTGATGGTGAGAAGCAATATATAATTCAGCCTTCAGGATTGAGCGTTGGAGACAAAATTAAAGCTAGCGAAGCCGGACTGGATATCAAACCTGGAAATGCAATGAAGATGAAAAATATACCAGTTGGTACTATCATTCACAATATTGAGATGAAACCGGGGCATGGTGCTCAAATGGCAAGAAGTGCCGGTGGATACGCACAACTTATGGGAAAAGAAGAAAAATATGTAGTGCTTAGGCTTCCAAGTGGTGAAATGAGACAAGTTTTAGGTGAGTGTATGGCTACAATCGGAACAGTCGGATGTGAAGATTGGGCAAATGTTGTCATCGGAAAAGCCGGTCGTAGCAGACATCGTGGTATTCGTCCTCAAACAAGAGGTAGTGCTATGAACCCAATTGATCACCCGCATGGTGGTGGTGAAGGTAAAACGAATTCAGGTCGTCACCCTGTTACTCCTTGGGGTAAGCCAACTAAGGGTGCTAAAACTCGTAGAAAAAAAGCGAGTGATAAATTGATTATTTCTAGAAGAAAAGGAAAATAGATGGCAAGAAGTCTAAAAAAAGGTCCTTTCGTAGATTCTCATTTGGCTAAAAAGGTTGATGCAGCAAAAGCTGATAAATCCAACAAGCCAATCAAAACTTGGTCAAGAAGAAGTACTATTACTCCTGATATGATCGGATTAACATTTAATGTACATAATGGAAGAAATTTTGTGCCTGTATATATAACAGAGAATCATGTTGGATATAAATTAGGTGAATTTTCTCCTACAAGAACATTTAAGGGTCACAAGGGCTCAGTTCAGAAGAAAATCGGTAAGTAGGGGTAATTATGAGTAAAGCAATATTAAAATTTATTAGATTATCTCCGACAAAAGCAAGATTGATTGCAAGAGAAGTGCAAGGCTTAAATGCTGAAATAGCACTTGCAAGATTGGAATTTACACCAAATAAAGCCGCTCTTGTTATTTCTAAAGTAATTGCTGCTGCAGTTGCAAATGGTGGTTATGAGCCAGAAGAAGTTATCGTTTCTTCTTGTCGTGTTGACGCTGGTCCTGTACTCAAAAGATTTAGACCAAGAGCTAGAGGAAGTGCCAGTGGTATTAGAAAACCAACTTCGCATGTGATGGTTGAAGTTAGCGAATCTGCAAAGAAGGAAGACTAAGATGGGTCAAAAAGTAAATCCAATTGGTTTAAGACTTGGAATCAATAGAAATTGGGATTCAAGATGGTATCCAGGAACTAATTTAGCAGTAAATATCGGTGAAGATTATAAAATAAGAACTTTCTTAAAAAAAGAACTTTATTATGCCGGTGTTAGTCAAATTATCATAGAAAGAACTGCAAAAAAACTGAGAGTTACAGTTGTGGCAGCTCGACCTGGTATTATTATCGGTAAAAAAGGTGCAGATATTGAAAAGTTAAGAGTTAAGCTTAACAAACTTATCGGTAAAGATGTAAATGTAAACATAAAAGAAGAGAGAAAAGCACAAGCTTCAGCTCAACTAGCAGCTGAAAATGTTGCAATGCAACTAGAAAGAAGAGTTGCATTTAGAAGAGCAATGAAAAAAGTTATTCAAGGTGCACAAAAGTCTGGAGCAAAAGGTATAAAGATTGCAGTTGCCGGAAGACTTGGCGGTGCTGAGATGGCAAGAACTGAATGGTACCTTGAAGGAAGAGTTCCTCTTCATACACTAAGAGCCAAGATTGATTATGGTTTCGCAGAAGCTCATACGACTTATGGAATTATTGGTGTAAAAGTATGGATATTCAAAGGTGAAGTTTTAAGCAAAGGTGTTCCAGTTGAGAAAGCTGAGCCTAGAGAAAACAGAAAACCAAGAAGAAGAGGTAGAAACTAATGTTAATGCCAAAAAGAACAAAATATAAAAAGCAAATGAAGGGCCGTAATCGCGGAAAATCTTTTAGAGGAAACACTATTGCTTTTGGAGAAATTGCACTTAAAGCTGTAGAGGCTGGAAGAATTGATTCACGCCAGATAGAAGCAGCTAGAATTGCAATGACGAGAAAAGTAAATAGACAGGCAAAAACCTGGATTAGAGTATTTCCAGATAAACCTTTAACAGCAAAACCACTCGAAACAAGAATGGGTAAAGGTAAGGGACCGGTTGACAGATGGGTCATGAATATCAAGCCTGGGCGTATTGTTTATGAAATGGCAGGAGTTAGTGAAGAGTTGGCAAGAGAAGCTTTAACTTTGGCTATGCACAAACTTCCATTTAAAACAAAAATTATAACAAAAGAGAGCGAAAATGAAGTATATTGATTTAAAAGAAAAGAGTGCTTCTGAGTTACTTGAGTTACGAAAAGAAAAAAAGGTTCTTTTGTTTACGGTAAAACAAAAATTAAAAACAATGCAACTAACTAATCCAAATGAATTAAGAGAAGTTAGAAGAGATATTGCGCGTATTAATACGGCTATTTCCGCTTTAAATAAGTAATTAAGGGTAAGTAATGGCTTTAAAACGAGAAATTCAAGGCGTTGTTGTACAAAAAGCTGGTGAAAAAACAGCTACTATTTTGGTTGAAAGAAGAGTAATGCACCCGCGATATCGCAAGTTTGTTAAACGATTCAAAAAATACCTTGTACATGACGAGAAAAACCAAGTAAAAGCAGGCGACGAAATAATCGCTATAGAGTGTAGACCACTATCAAAAAACAAATCTTTTAGACTAAAAGAGATTGTATCTGTAGGAGTTGAGTAATGATTCAAAGTTTTACAAGACTTAAAGTTGCAGACAATACTGGTGCAAAAGAGATTATGTGTATAAAAGTATTGGGTGGTAGCAAAAGAAGATATGCTAGCGTTGGAGATATTATTGTAGCTTCTGTAAAAAAAGCTATACCAACTGCAAAAGTTAAAAAAGGTCAAGTGATAAAAGCTGTTGTTGTTAGAACTAAAAAAGAGATTCAAAGGGAAAATGGATCTTTAATCAGATTTGATGATAATGCTGCTGTTATACTTGATGCAAAAAAAGAACCATTAGGAACAAGAATTTTTGGTCCTGTTAGTCGTGAAGTTAGATATGCAAATTTTATGAAAATTGTTTCTCTTGCTCCGGAGGTATTATAATGGCTGTAAAAATGAAAATAAAAAAAGGCGATGAAGTAAAAATTATTGCTGGAGATGATAAAGGCAAAGTAGCAAAAGTTACTAGAGTTCTTCCAAAAAGTTCTCAAGTGGTTGTTGAAGGCTGCAAAATAGTAAAAAAAGCTATCAAGCCGGATGACAATCATCCAAAAGGTGGCTTTATGAACAAAGAGATGCCAATCAATATCTCAAATGTGCAAAAAGTTGAGGGTGAATAATGAATAGATTAAAAGAAAGATACAATTCTGAGATAAAAGATGTATTAGTAAAAGAATTTGATATTAAAAACCCTATGCTGATACCTGCCGTTGAAAAAATTGTTATTAGTGTAGGTGCCGGAGAAGAGGGAAAAGACAACAAAATTATTCAAAATATTGTTGATACTATCTCTTTAATAGCCGGACAAAAAGCAGTTGTAACAGTAGCAAAAAAATCGGTAGCAGGTTTCAAAGTTAGAGAAGGTTATCCAGTGGGCGTCAAAGTTACACTAAGAGATGAGAATATGTATGCATTTTTAGATAAACTAATTGCTGTTGCTCTTCCTCGTGTTAAGGATTTTCGTGGTCTTCCACGAAACGGATTTGACGGTAGAGCAAACTATAATTTTGGTTTAGATGAGCAATTGATGTTCCCAGAGGTTGAGTATGATAATATACTAAAAACTCATGGTATGAATATTACAATTGTAACCACAGCCGGTGATGACAAGCAAGCTTATAAGCTTCTTGAGCTAATCGGGCTACCATTCGCAAAGGGTCGTTAAGATGGCAAAAAAATCAATGATAGCTAAGGCTAAAAGAACAGCTAAATTTAGTACAAGAGCATACACAAGATGTCAAATTTGTGGTCGTCCACATTCTGTTTATAGAGATTTTGGTCTATGTAGAATTTGTCTAAGAAAAATGGCAAACGAAGGTCTGATTCCAGGTCTAAAAAAAGCAAGTTGGTAAGGAAATATAATGATAAATGATCTCGTAGCAGATTCTATAACAAGAATAAGAAATGCGGCCATGAGAAAATTAGATGTTACTACACTTATGCACTCAAAGCTAGTAGAAGCAGTTATGGTTGTATTCCAAAACAAAGGCTATATCGAAAGTTTTAATGTAGTAGAAGATGGTAATAAAAAATTTATAAAAGTTGTTATTAAATATGACAATAATGGCAAAAGTGTTATAACAGAAGTTAAAAAAATATCAAAACCTGGTAGAAGAGTTTATAAAGGTATAAATGATATGAAACTTTTTAAAAATGGTTATGGCACAATCGTGGTTAGTACATCAAAAGGTGTACTTAGTAATGAAGATGCGCATAAAGCCGGAGTCGGTGGCGAACTTCTTTGTAGTATTTGGTAAGAAGTTTTCTTTTTATGGTATTCGATATCCATGTTAAGATGTAGACTTATCGTAGACAAGTAAAAGGAAAAAAATGTCTCGTATTGGAAAACAACCAGTTAAGATACCTAGTGGTGTAGAAGTACAGCTAAATGGTAATGTATTGGTATTTAAAAAAGGCAGCGTTCAAAAAGAGTTGGACACTAAAGGAAATGTTGGCGTAAAAATAGAAGATGGGAACATCGTTTTTACACCTATTAGTGATGATAGAAAAGATAGTGCATTTTGGGGAACTTATAGATCTTTAAGCCAAAATGTTATCATTGGATTAACACAAGGCTTTCAGAAGCAACTTGAGATAAATGGGGTTGGTTATAGAGCCGCGGTTAAAGGCAATGTTCTTGAATTACAACTTGGATTTTCTCATCCTGTAAATTATGAATTTCCAAAAGATCTTCAAGTTACAGTGGAAAAAAATATTGTAACTATTAAGGGTGACGATAAACAAGTTGTTGGTCAAGTTGCAGCAGAAGTTAGAGCTTTCAGACCGCCAGATCCATACAAGGGCAAAGGTGTTAAATATTCTGATGAAGTTATTATCCGCAAAGCCGGAAAAACAGCTAAGAAATAGAGGGTAAAATGAGACAAAATATTTTAAAACGCAAATTAAATTTAAGAATTAAGCGTAAAAGAAGAGTAAGAGCTAAAATTTCTGG
>JAJRPV010000047.1 GCA_024280575.1 Campylobacterales bacterium | reverse complement strand
CATGTAAGCACGCTAGATATAGCAAAATACCTGCTGGACTTTGGTTTACACGCTCCGACGATTTACTTTCCTATGATAGTTCATGAGGCTATCATGATAGAGCCGACTGAGACTGAAAATATAGACAGTATGGATTATTTTTGTCAAAAAGTTATAGATGCGGTTGAATTAGCCAAAAGCAATCCCGAGATGTTTAAAGAGTTTCCAAAAACTTTGCCTATAAGCAGAGCGGATGAAACAAAGGCAGCAAGAAGTTTAAATATCAGATGGCAAGAGAGCTGAAAAAAAAGTGTAGATTTATCGATTCGCCGACTTTGGGCGCAACAGAAAATATGGCAATCGATAAATCTTTACTGAGTGAAATTGATTTGCCGATTTTTAGACTCTACACTTGGGAAGAAAACTGTTTTAGCATAGGAAGATTTCAAAAGATAGAAGATATAGAAAATTGGCAGATATATGGAAAAAACTGGGCAAAAAGAGTCACGGGTGGTGGACTTTTACTGCATGGATTTGATGTTTCATATACTATAGTCGTACCTGTAAAATCTTTGGGAAAAAAAAGTGTCAAAGAGAGTTATGAGTATAATTGTGAATTCATTTTTAATTTTTACAAAAATTTAGGATTAAATCCAAAATGGGCAAAAGATATCTTGCCAAACTCTCTATCTCACAGCTCATTTTGCCAAGAAGGTTTTGAGCCTTACGATATCATCATAGATGGAAAAAAGATAGGTGGAAATGCACAAAAAAGAACAAAAGAGTTGATACTTCAACACGGCTCAATCCCACTATTTAAAGACAGCAGAGAAAAATCAGGATTTTCTTTGGAAGAGTTAGGCATAGGTTTATCTATAAAAGAAACAAAAAAGCTTCTGAAGAAAAGTTTTTATAAAACATATAATTATGAGGATTTAAATTGACTCAAAGAAAACCAGAGTGGTTGCTCAAAAAGATAGAATTTAAGCAAAAAAAAGATGTGGAACAGAAGTTGAAAAGTATAGGAATTCACACAGTTTGTCAAGAAGCGATGTGTCCAAATATCTCAGAGTGTTTTTCAAATAACAATGCTACTTTTATGATTTTAGGCGATACATGTACGAGAAAATGCACCTTTTGCAATGTAAATAAAGGCAAGCCTATAGGTTTAGATTTGGAAGAGCCTAAAAAAGTTGCAAAAGCAGTTAAGGCACTTGGACTTAGACATGTAGTCATCACAAGCGTTACGAGGGATGATTTGGAAGATGGTGGGGCGGAACAGTTTGCATTGTGTGTGAAAGCTATAAAAAATTTGGATAAAAATATCACGGTAGAGCTTTTGATACCTGATTTAAAAAACAATAAGCAAGCACTAAAAGTTGTGGCAAATTGTGGAGCCGAGATCATAGGGCATAATATGGAAACAGTCCCAAGACTCTATGAAGTACGAAAAGGAGCACACTACGAGCGTTCTTTGGAAGTTCTCAAAACTCTAAAAACTCTAAATCCTAAAGTAAAAACCAAAAGTACCTTGATGCTCGGTCTCGGAGAGAGAGAAGATGAATTGTACGATGTTTTGAAAGACTTGTTACATGTAGAGTGCACTTTGCTAACGATGGGACAATATCTAGCCACAAGCCGTGAACATGCAAAAGTCATAGAGTACATAAAACCACAAAAGTTTGAAGAGTATGGCAAAATGGCAAAAAAGATGGGCTTCGAGTTTGTAAAAAGCTCCCCATACACAAGAAGCTCATACATGGCACACGAGTATTTTTTAAGTCCCCATTAATTTTCATCCCATTTAAATTTTACAAAGTTGTAAAACATACTTGACAAAATATTGAAATAATTGTAAAATATACTTAACAATATACCTAAAGGTTTGATAGATGGATTTTGCATTACTTTTTGAGGAGCAGTCTCGATTACTTAAATATATCAATTTAGGTAAAAAAAGATACCTTTATAATGCAATAAATTGGGATGATAGATGCTCTTTGATAGTGGGGCAAAGGGGTGTTGGTAAAACTACTTTACTGTTGCAATATTTAAAAGAAAACTATGATGATAGTATAGAAGCACTATACATATCGGTAGATAATCCATATTTTAAGACTGTATCACTCTATGAGTTTGCAGTTGATTTTGAAAAAAATGGAGGTAAGATTCTTTTTATCGATTAGATACACAAATATAAAGAGTGGTCAAGCCATATAAAAAGTATTTATGATGGCACAAGGCTAAAGCTAATACTTTCAGGCTCATCTATGATACAGGTACAAAAAAGTGGAGCTGATTTGAGCCGTAGAGTTAGGCTTTATCGTTTGGCTAATCTATCGTTTAGGGAGTATCTTGATTTTACTAATAAAGGGGTATTTAAAACTTACACAATTGATGAAATACTTAAAAATCATATCTTTATAGCAAAAGAGATAAGCTCTTCTATAAAGCCTATTGTTCACTTTAAAAGCTATCTTGATGCAGGTACTTATCCATTTGTGCTTGATTCTAAAAGTGGATATACACATCTGCTTTTAGGAGTTATAAATCAGATACTTGAAGTTGATATGCCTTATGTAACAAATATAAATTATAATCAAATAGATAAAATTAAAAAGCTTATCTATCTGCTAAGCACCTCTGCTCCACTAAAACCAAATATCTCAAAACTCGCACTCGCGATAGATGTATCAAGACCTACTCTTATAGAGTATATTTACTATTTAGAGCTTGGTAGTTTGATAAATAGTGTTAATCAAAAAGCAAGAGGATATAGGGTGATAAGTAAGCCAGATAAACTATATATGTATAATACCAACCTAATGAAAGCAATTTCAAATAATATAGACAAGGGAACACAAAGAGAGACATTTTTTGTAAATCAGATAAAGAGTAGTTTTTATAATATAGATAGACTATTAGATGATAATTTATTGCTTAGTGGTAGCGGAGATTTTTTGGTTAATAATCAATATACATTTGAAATAGGTGGCAAAAACAAAAGCTATGAGCAGATAAAAGATATAGAAAACTCTTTTGTGATAGCTGATGATATTGAGGTTGGGTTTGGAAACAAAATACCTTTGTGGTTGTTTGGATTTTTGTATTAGTGAAGTTTAAAATAATATAATTACACCCCAGTGAGTGAATCTCCACTTTTTTAATCCATCTTCCAAGTTTTTTTAAAAATCACTCATAACATCTTCAATTTTATCTTTTTTAAATGTTCTAAAATAAAGCTCTTTTTCTATAAGTTTATTTTTGACTTGCTCAATTTCATTTAATGACATTTGAGAAATTAAAGTTAAAATGTTTGGTAGTGATATATTTACTGCCAATTACATAATAATCCCCAATAGTTTATTTATACAAGTATTATACCAAAACTCAACAAATAAATAAGTGTAATATGGTTTAGGATAGTTATTTATGATACAATTTGAGTGATTAAATTATGAAGAGGGTTAGATGAAAAAATATGATGTTGTGGTTATCGGTGGTGGACCTGCGGGTGAGAAATGTTCTGTTTATTTGGCAAAAGCCGGCAAAAAGGTTTGTTTGATAGAAAAAAATGAAAATCATGTAGGCGGAACTTGTCTAAATGAGGGCTGTATCCCTGCAAAACTTTATCTTGAGAGTGTTGAATGCCTTGGCAGAAAAAAATACCTTGAGAGCCTGGGTTTGTCGATGCAAAATGTAAAATTTGACATGCTTACCCTTAAAAATAAAAAGATAAATTTCTTAAATCAAATCAGAAAAGGGGCAACCGATAGTATAAAAAAAGCTGGTGTAGATATCATTTTTGCCAAAGCCTCTTTTGTGGATAAAGAGAGCGTAAAAGCAGACGATGAAATCATAAAAGCAGATAAATTTGTCGTAGCAACAGGCTCAATTCACAGACCACACCCACTTCTAAAAGTAGATAAAAAACAGATAATTTCAAGTGATGATGTTTTTGAACTAGAAAAGATACCAAGCTCTGTTCTTATAGTAGGAGGTGGTGCTATCGGATGTGAGTTTGCTACCTTTTTTAACTCTTTGGGTGCGGGTGTACATGTAGCGGAATTTACTCCAAATCTAGTTCCGGCAGAAGATGAAGATGTTGCCAAGACGCTTGAGCGAGAATTAAAGAGAAAAGGTATCAAAGTAACACTAAATGCAACCGTAACTTCATATACAAAAGAAGAAAACAGTGTCTCAATCAAGATGCAAACACCAAGAGGCGAGATAGAGCAGAGTTTTGAATTAGTCTTGGTTTCTATCGGAAGATCACCAAACAGTACAAATCTTGGACTTGAAAATGCAAATATAAAAAGCGATAGAGGTTTTATAATGGTTGATGAAAATCTTTTGAGCACAAATCCAAATGTATATGCACTAGGCGATGTAGTACCGACTCCAGCCCTCGCACATGTAGCTTACAATGAAGCAAAAACAGTAGCGAACAATATACTCAAGCCCATAAAACAAAAGCCTTCAAATATCATTCCATTTGTGACTTTTCCCATCCGCAAGTTGCAAGTGTCGGGCTAAATGAAAAAACTTTAAAGATGCAAAATATCGATTACACAGTGATAAAGCAGTTTTTTAAATCAAACTCAAAAGCCAAAATAAAAGGCGATGACGGCGGTTTTATAAAACTGATGTGCAGTAAAGAGGGCAAAGTTATATTAGGCGGTGCTATAATAGGACAGGAAGCAACAGAGCTTATACATGAGATTCTTATCTGTGTAAATCAAAAATTAACTATATATGATTTAAAAGAGATGATTTTTGCACATCCGACACTTTCGGAATCATTGTGGGAAATGGTATAAAGAGTTAAGCAAAAATATTTTATAATTGAACAAAATTTTTTTAGGAAAAAACAGATGAAATATACAGAAGTTTTACTTCGTGCTTTAGTCGCGAGGAGTTTATCAGGAGCTTTGCTCCTTAAAAAGGGGACAGTAAAATGAATAACAAGCCTTATTTGCAGTCATTTCCAAATGCCGAGGGGTATTTTGGAAAATACGGTGGAGCATTTTTGCCTCCTGAGTTGATTGAGCAATTCAAAGAGATAGAAAAAGCTTATCTTACTATCGGTAATTCTCATAATTTTATCATGGAATTAAGAGATATCAGGAAGCATTATCAAGGGCGTCCTACTCCTGTTTATTATGCTAAAAGATTAACCGAATATGTTGGTGGAGGACGAATTTATCTAAAAAGAGAAGATTTAAATCACACAGGAGCTCACAAATTAAATCACTGTATGGGCGAAGCGCTTTTGGCAAAATATCTTGGCAAAAAGAAGCTAATCGCAGAAACAGGAGCAGGGCAACACGGTGTGGCACTTGCAACTGCGGCAGCATATTTTGGTTTGGAATGCGAAATACATATGGGTGAAGTTGATATCGTAAAAGAACATCCTAATGTGATAAGAATGAAGATGCTCGGAGCGAAAGTTGTGCCTGTGGGCTTTGGTGGAAAAACTCTCAAGGAAGCGGTTGACAGTGCGTTTGAAGCATATATGAAAGAGAGCGATACTGCTTTGTATGCTATTGGCTCAGTTGTGGGACCTCATCCTTTTCCTAAGATGGTCAGGGATTTTCAAAGCGTAGTAGGCATAGAAGCAAAAGAGCAATTTTTTGATATGACAGGAAAATTACCGGACAATCTAGTGGCATGTGTTGGTGGTGGAAGCAATGCTATGGGACTTTTTTCAGCTTTCATAGAAGAGCCTTGCGATATTTATGCCGTTGAGCCTCTTGGAAAAGGAACAAAACTAGGCGAACATGCAGCAAGCCTGACTTATGGAAAAGAGGGAATTTTACACGGTTTTAACTCTATAATGCTTCAAAACGAAGATGGCACTCCAGCCCCTGTTCACTCGGTTGCCAGCGGTCTTGATTACCCTTCTGTCGGACCTGAACAGGCATATTTAAATAAAGAAAAATTAAGAACCAATGCAGTAGCGATTGATGACAATGAGGCTATAAGAGCATTTTATGATTTATGCAAGTATGAGGGCATAATACCGGCACTTGAAAGTGCTCATGCCGTGGCATAT
>JAJRPV010000046.1 GCA_024280575.1 Campylobacterales bacterium | reverse complement strand
GCTTATGAGTTGGCAAATGAGTATGGAGTAAAAGAGTATCATACAATGGAAATGCTTGAAGGCATGAGCGAATCTTCACGGCTTGCTATAAAAGAGATAAGCCATGACTTGATACTCTACGCTCCAACTGCAAAAAAAGAACAATTTACAAATGCCATCGCCTATCTAGTGCGAAGATTGGATGAAAATACAGGAAAAGAGAATTTCATCAGATACTCTTTTGGTTTAAAAGTTGATTCAAATGACTGGAAAATGCTAAAAGAGATGTTCATAGAATCCATCAAAAACACAAAAAATCTTTTTATTGGCTCAAATCGTACGCAAGACAGATTAAATGAAAATTGGGATGATTTCAAAGAAAGCAGTTATATAAGCGGCAAATTCAAAAATGAGCCAGATACTGACTTTATATTGCCAAACAACAAAATCTGGGCCGGGAATATAAAAGAAAAATGGATGAAAAATTCTGATTATAAAGCAGATATCATCCCTATTGTTGTAGGAGGAAAAGATATCACAAAAAACAGAGATACAAAAAAAGCTATAGATAAATCCTTGCTAAAAGAAAGTGTTGTTATCGGAGAATTTGCAATGGCAAATGCAGATGATTTGAAAGAGGCTGTAAAAGTTGCAAAAGAAGATATAGATGGCTGGAGAAGCAAAAGCATAGAGCAAAGACACAAGATTTTATGCGATGTTGCCAATATGGTAAGAAAAAGGAGAGCTGATCTTATAGGAGTTGCGGCGGCAGAAGTTGGAAAAGTTTTTGGTGAAACTGATGTGGAAGTCAGCGAAGCTATAGATTTCTTGGAATTTTACGGATATGCCAGCAGATACTTTGAAGCATTTGAAAACTTAAAATTCAAAGGCAAAGGGGTTGGAGTTGTTACACCTCCGTGGAATTTTCCTGTAGCTATCCCTCTTGGTGGATTAGCTGCAATCTTAGCTTCTGGAAATACAGCTATCATGAAGCCTGCAAGTGCGGCAGCTGTTACTGTATATGAGCTATGTAAATGTTTTTGGGATGCAGGAGTTAGCAAAAATACCCTACAATTTGTGCCATGCCCCGGAAGGTTGGCAGGTGAACACTTGATATCAAACAAAGATGTTGATTTTGTATTTTTAACAGGTGGTGAAGATACAGCGCACAAAATGCTACAAACTAGACCAAACCTCTTTTTAGCAGCAGAAACAGGCGGAAAAGATGCGACAATTGTCACAGCTTTAAGCGATAGAGAACAAGCTATAAAAAATGTAGTCCACTCAGCATTTTCAAATAGTGGTCAAAAATGCTCTGCTACTTCTTTGCTTGTACTTGAAGAAGAAGTTTATAATGATGAGGGATTTAAATCTGCCCTAGTAGATGCGGCCAAAAGTATGGCTACTGGTTCTGTTTGGAATTTTGTTAATCGAATCGGAACTTTAGCAAATCCCGTAGGCGGAAATCTAAAAAAAGCGATAGAGAGCTTGCAAGAGGGAGAAAGTTGGGCATTAGAACCAGAATTTGCTGATGAAAACGAATACATGCTAAAACCCGCCATTAGATGGGGTGTAAAAGATGGAAGTTTTTGTCATATGAATGAACTCTTTGGACCGGTTCTTTCAGTCATGAAAGCAAAAGACTTAAAAGATGCCATTGATATAGTAAACAAAACAGGATATGGACTTACTTCAGGATTAGAATCCCTAGATGCAAGAGAAATCGAATACTGGAGAGAAAATATAAAAGCAGGTAATCTCTATATCAACAGAGGAACAACCGGAGCCATAGTTTTAAGACAACCTTTTGGAGGAATGGGCAAATCAGCCATAGGAGCCGGCAGAAAAGTGGGAATTCATAACTACATAACACAATTTATGGATTTTGAGGAAACAGGGGAGCCAAAAACCAAAAATAAAATTGAACATCCAATGTTTGAAAAGATAAACAAATGGATAGATAATTCGCTTAAGGGTTTATACAAAGAGTTTAATGAAGATTTCAACAAACTAAAACCTGCACTTTCAAGTTATCTTGAAAATTACGAGAATGAGTTTGCCGTAGAAAAAGATTATTTTCATTTAAGAGGAGAGGACAATATATTTAGATATCTTCCTCTAAATAGAGTAGCGTTAAGAGTAACAAAAGATGATACTATTTTTGAAGTTCTTAGTCGAATTTTAGCAGCACATGTATGTGGCGTAAAACTTAACATTAGCGTTACTTATGAAGAGAGTAGCGCCATATCATTCTTGTTTGAAAACAAACTTGATATTTTAAACAGTGATGACACAATGGAGAGAGAAAATGAAGAGGAGTTTACTAGAGGTTTTAAAGATGTGGATAGAATTATTTACTCTAGCATATCAAAAGTAACTCCACTAGCGTTTAGTGAAGCCGCCAAAATCGCAAAATTTATAGTAAGGCAAAAACCTATGATGGAGGGAAGACTTGAATTGCTTAATTACCTTCAAGAACAAAGCGTCTCATATAGTTATCACCGATATGGAAACTTGGGAGCTAGAGGCATAGACAAACAGTAGAAACTGAACTTTTGCGGGGCAAGTTACTGCCCCGTATTTTTTATTTTAAATCTCTTTGTTTTGACATATTTATATGGTGTTAAGTCACTCTGTAGTAATATTTTTTATGTGTAAAAGTTTATTAAGTGTAATTAAAAATTATAATTTATTTAGCAATAATACTATTTTAGAATTAAAATTTTTAAGAGATCAAGGTCTATGCAATACTACTTGCCTACTAAATACGCACAATAGCAGTTACATCGTTAAAAAATTTGAAAAACCTCTACATGTAAACAAAAAATTTGAGTTTCAGATACAATCTCTTGCTTATAAAAAAGGTATTAGCCCTAAACCAATTTTGCTAGACACTGCAAATTTGATTTTAATTAGTAAATATTTAGAAGGTAAACATAAAAATATTTTAAACAGAAATGATTTAAAAACTTTAGCTCATGCTATAAACAATATTCACAAAATCAAGATTTATACAAAACCCTATGATATAGAAAGATATCTTAAAAAAAATAGTAATAAAATCTCTAAAGAGCTGAAACTTGCCCTTTTAGATATTAAAAAATTTGAAAAAGATTTTGTACTTTGTCACAATGATTTAAATCCTAGAAACATCATATTTGCCGATAAAATCAAATTTATAGATTGGGAATTTGCGAGTATTAACGATAGATATTTTGACCTTGCAGGTATTATTGTTGAATTTAATTTAAACAAAAAATATGAAAGTTTTTTTCTGAAACATTATTTTAAAAAATGCAAATATAATAGAAAAAAGTTAGAAGCCTATAAAATCATATATAAATATACATGTAAGATTTGGTTTGATAAAATTTCACAAAAAAGGATAATAAATGCCTAGAACTGTTCTAATCACAGGTGCAACTTCTGGATTTGGGAAAGAGTGTGCCAGAATGTTTGCTAAAAATGGTGACAAAGTGATAGCAACCGGTAGAAGAGCCGACAGACTAAAAGAGTTAAAAGAGGAACTGAAAGATTATGATGTTTTAACACTTCAATTTGATGTCAGTGATAAGGAAGCAGTGCTTGAAAACATCGCTTTTTTGCCATCAAAATATAAAAATATAGATATACTTATCAACTCTGCCGGTCTCGCCCTTGGACTTGGGCTTGCTCCTGATGCCCTCATAGAAGATTGGGAGCAGATGATTGATACAAATATCAAAGGTCTTTTATATGTCACAAAAGCTGTTTTGCCTATTATGATTGAGAGAAAAAGTGGATATATATTTAATCTAGGTTCAATAGCCGGAAGTTGGCCATATCAAGGTGGCAATGTATATGGTGCAACGAAGGCTTTCGTAGAACAGTTTTCTTATAATCTAAGAACTGATTTAAAAGGCACAAATATCAGAGTATCCAATATAGAACCGGGTGCTGCAAAAACAGAATTTTCAGATGTAAGATTTAAAGGAGATAGTCAAGAAGCTGCTAAAGTATATGAAGGATATGAGCCACTTCTCGCCCCAGACATAGCAAACCTTATATTTACTCTAGCAAATCTACCCCTACATGTAAATGTAAATTCTCTGGAAGTAATGCCAACAGCTCAGACATGGGCTGGACTACATGTAGAGAAAAATTGACATATTTAATTGTAAATTATGTAACCATTTTACATAATTTACAATTAAATGAAAGATAATTCATAGTTACAATGAGTAAAAAAGTAACATTCTGCTTCAGGATACAACAATACATAAATAATTTTGGAATTAAATATTTTATACGAAAAAAGATTTGATTTTATTTATAAAAGCAGTTAAAATGGCTCCGGATACTGGATTCGAACCAGTGACCAAGTGATTAACAGTCACCTACTCTACCGCTGAGCTAATCCGGAACACTTATAATAAGGACGAAATTATAGTGAAAAAACTCTTTAAAGTCAAGATTTTCTTGCAAAAAAATTAAAATAAGATTTTTTTGCAAGAATAATTTTTAAAGATTCTAAATAGTTTCTTAATTAGTTTAAGATTTTAAGAAAAATCAAGGCTAGAGTTGCTACTATTACCGCATATTAACTCTGCAGAGTTAAAAATTTTAAAAGGAGTTTACATGAACAAAAAACTTGCTACTATAGCATTAGCTGGTGCTTTGAGTCTTCCTGCATTTGCAGCGCAATTTATCACTATCGGTACAGGTGGTGTTACAGGTGTTTATTATCCAACAGGTGGAGCAATCTGTAGAATGGTAAATAAACAAAAGAAAAAAACAGGCATCAGATGTTCTGTTGAGTCAACTGGTGGTTCAGTATATAATGTAAATACTATTAATCAAGGTGAGCTTGACTTTGGTATTTCACAAAGTGATACAGCGTATCAAGCATATAACGGTTTAGGCAAATTTAAGGGCAAGCCTATAAAAGTGCTAAGAAGTGTTATGGCTATATATCCTGAGCTTCTTACATTTGTAGTTGCTAAAAGATCTGGCATTAAAACTCTTATGGATGTTAAAGGTAAGCGTATCAATATAGACACCCCGGGTTCAGGTACAAGAATGACAACAGAAATTGTTCTTAAAGCATTTGGCATTAAGCACTCTGATCTTAAACAAATAGATGAATTAAGCTCAAGTGAAGGTCCAACACTACTTAAAGATGACCATATAGATGGTTATTTTGCAGTATTTGGTCACCCAACAGCAAATATCAAAGATGCTGCTAACTCTGTTGATATTGACTTGATTCCAATCGAAGGAAAAGTTGTTGACAAACTAGTTAAAAAGTACCCTTACTATGCAAAAGGTGTCATTTCTGGAACATTCTATAAAGGTGTTACTCATGATACTCCAAGTATCGGCGTAAAAGCTGTTTTAGTTACAAGTTCAAAAATCAGTGAAAAAGTTGTATATACAGTTACCAAAACTATTTTAGATAACTTTACAGCCTTCAAAAAGCTTCACCCAGCTTATAAGACAATTACTAAAAAAAGTCTTCTTGATGGTTTGAGTATCCCTCAACATCCAGGTGCTATAAAAGCATTTAAAGAGGCAGGCTTACTATAAAAAAGTAACTGTTTTAAATAGGAGCCTAATTTTTTGGGCTCCATCTTTAATAAAAGGGTATTTTTAAATATTATTTTTAATCTTTAAAAATACCCCAAAACTAGGAGGAATAGCTTGAAGAAACATACCCAAATGAATAAAGAGTATCTTGAAGAGATAGAAAAGGACAATGAAGAGGCATTGGATAATTTATCTAATATCAAAGAAAATGTCCCTCCATTTCCTGAAGATATAGAAGATGAAGAAAAACTCATAAGTGAGCTAGAGGGACAAAGAATGTTCCCTGAAAATACCTGGCAATACTGGTTTATAGCTGTTATTGCTTTCACTTGGTCTGCATTTCAAATGTATATAGTCATAAATCCGATAAATAGCGTTTTTGCAAGAGCTGGGCACTTAGCATTTGCGGTTATACTTGCATATACTGTTTATCCTATCTTTAAAACAGTAAATCTTAGAAAAAAAATAACCTGGTATGACTTTGCATTTGCAATTGTAGGCGTTATCGTTGTGCTATACAAATGGTACGAGTACACAAACTTGGCGATGCGCTCAGGCGCTTGGACACAAACCGATGTTGTAGTTGGTATTATAGTGTGTATCATAGTGCTAGAAGGTGCTAGAAGAGTTATGGGGCTACCACTGCCATTAATATCTATAATATTTATAATTTATGATATTTTTGGTCCTTATATGCCTGACCTTATCGCTCACAAAGGAGCAAGTGTCAGTAAGCTTATGGGACAAATGGTTTTAACTACTGAGGGTATTTTTGGTGTACCTCTAGGCGTTAGTGCGAGTTATGTATTTTTATTTGTTCTTTTTGGTGCATTGCTAGATCGTGCAGGTGCGGGAGAATATTTTATAAATCTTGCATATACCCTGCTTGGGAAATATGATGGAGGACCTGCGAAGGCTTCAGTTGCAGCTTCTGGTATGATGGGAATCATATCTGGTTCATCTATCGCAAATACGGTAACAACTGGAACTTTTACAATTCCGCTAATGAAGAGGCTGGGATTTCCAGCTCATAAGGCTGGAGCTGTCGAAGTTGCCTCCTCGGTAAACGGTCAACTGATGCCGCCAATCATGGGAGCCGCCGCATTTATTATGGCGGAGTTCTTAGGACTTAACTATACGGAAATTGTATTTGCCGCATTTGTTCCGGCATTTACAAGTTATTTTGCTCTATTTTATATTGTGCATTTGGAGGCAAAAAAAGCAGGACTTAAAGGTGAGGATCCTAGTAAGCTTGGAAAAGCTTGGCCTATATTTATCAGAGGTATTCACTATATTATCCCTATTTTC
>JAJRPV010000045.1 GCA_024280575.1 Campylobacterales bacterium | reverse complement strand
CGTAGCGGGGACGAACAACTATTTATTGAATGTCATTATAGCTTGTTTGGATATCAAAATCAACAAATAAGTGCGTATTGATAATGTGTGATAATTTTGATTTTTATGGTTTATTGTGCGTATTGCTAAAGTTTTTGTTATATTAATCCATATTATTTATAAGTTTTTTATTATTAATTGTATATTTTATTTGTTAATTGTATAATATTTCATTAAAAATGCACAATATGCTGTTAAGGATTTTTAATTTTATCTTTTGAAAAACTTGATATTATTTAACATTTTAACTGCATATATAGTCATGATTGTGCCTATTATGATTGAAATGCTTATGTGCTCTTTTAAAAATATTGCACTCAAGACAATAGCTGAAAATGGCACTAAAAATATAAATGAACTGACATTTCCTGCGCCTAATTTTTCTATTCCTATGAAATAAATTGTATTTGAATACACTGAACTGATAAGCGATAATCCAAGTAAATTTAGCCAAAAAATAAAATCAAAACTTCCATAAGCTATGGATTTAAAATCTACTAAAAAAATTCCATCTAGTATTACGGTTATCAAGTAAAGGTAGAAACTAAAGACCAAAGGCGATACAGTTTTTGATTTAGAGCTGATGATGGTAAAAACAGGCCATAAAAATGAAGCCAATAAAAAATATAAATTTTGAACAACCAAGATATCTTCCAAGCTTGAATTCCAGATATTTAGCATGGTTAACACTCCAAGTGCTCCCAAAATCAATGCAAAATAATCTTTTTTCCTTAGTTTTTTCTCTCCTAAGATTGCTAAAATCAAAAATGTGATGATAGGAACAAGTGTTGTTACAAAAGCCCCACCCAAAGAGGCTGTGCCGTATTTTGTACCCATAAAATAGTACTTCATATAGGCGATAAATGATAACGAAGCGAAAAAGGCCACCATAAAACTTTTGAAATCAATCCTAAATGATTTTTTAAATATAATTATGATGGGTATCATGCACGCACCGGTTATAAAAAAGCGAAAAAATATCATATCATATGCGTTTATATAGCGGCTTAAAACTTTGGCATTAATCCAGGAAGCTCCCCAGCCAATCATGGCAAAAAACAACAATATATATATCAAGTTTTTGTTTTTTTCGAGCATTTAGAAGCCTTTTTTTTGAAAGTATAGTTTAAATTGTTTTATTTAGATAGAATAAAATTGCTTTTATTTGGAGTATATCCGAAAAATTTTTTGAAATTTCTTGTGAAGTGTGATTGGTCGCTAAAGCCTACTTTTACACTTGCTTAGCTTATAGATACTCCATTTTGCAGGAGTATGTTTGCTCGATTTATCCTTTCGTTTATGATAAACGAGTGTGGAGTCAGCCCTAGCTCTTTTTTAAAAACACGCAAAAAGTGATATTTGCTCAAAGAGCAGTTTTTTGCAAGCATATCAAGTGTAATGTTGCCATCTATTGAATCGCCTATGAAATTCATAGTTTGTCTTATGATTTTTTTATTGTCAAACATATCTGAGTATGGCTTTGAACAAGTCGTATAATTTAAAATTAGATAAGAAAGAGCATCGATAAGATTTGTTTCAATATGTATAGAATCCATTTTTTCGTAAATGGAATGAAAAAAGATATTTAGTTTTGCAAATAGAACTCTATCATCAATGATATGTTTTTCAAACAGAGGCATTCTTTTTTCAAAAAATATTTGCTCATAAAGACTAACCAAAAGTTCGGCTTTGGGATAAAAATTTACATGTGACCATTTATCGGAAATACCACCGTGGATTTCACCGGGATTATTTACCCTGCAAGAGTATTGATAAGATTCAAAATATTGACGCAAATTGTAAGACTTTAAAAAGCCTTTATATGTTAAGCCTATGGTATAAGTGTCATGATAGTGCTTTTCAAAGTTTTCGTTTGAGTATTTGACATTTTCAAAAAGCGTGTTTTGCAAAAAATTTATCATGGGGTATTATACCTAAAACAATTAATTTATATATAGAATAAAATTGCTAAAATCACTAACCCTGCACATCTTCTTCCTGAAAAGTTATACTTTTCACAGCTTTAGGGGGTGGCAAGGATAGTTAAATCACATAAAATAAGATTGCAAAGTAGTGACAAACACTGCCTGCTAGAACAAAGAAATGCCAGATTGTATGAAAGTAAGGCTTATTATCTTTTACATAAAATATAACGCCAAAACTATAAAACAGCCCACCAGCCACCAAAAGCCATAATCCCCCACTTGGCATATGGTGGACAAGAGGTTCAAAAGCAATGAGTATCATCCAGCCCATGATGACATATAGGTATAAAGAGAGCTTTTCAAATCGTCCGGGATATAAAAATTTCAAAACTATACCAAAAATTGCTACACCCCAATTTATACCAAATATACTCCATCCCCATGCTCCTCTTAGAGTCAAAAGTGAGATAGGTGTATATGATCCGGCTATCAAAATATAAATTGAAGCGTGATCAAAAGTCTGAAAGAGTTTTTTTGCGCGAAAATTCGTAATCGAGTGATAAAGAGTAGATGCGCCATACATGACAATTAAAGTAGCACCATAGATTGCCGAAGCCGTGATACCAAGTGCGTCTGAATGGTAAGTTGCAGTGATAACAAGTATGACCAAACCTGCAATTCCAAGAAAAAAGCCGATACCATGAGTTATTGCATGCCAAATTTCTTCGGCTATGGAAAAATTATTGATGCTTGTGTTCATAAAACAGTATTCCGTCTATTCCATTTTTGGCGCAGAATTCTATGTCTTCTTCGTTTTTGCTTAAAAGAAGAATCTTTGCATCAAACATATATTCGTTTGCAATTTTTTGTGCTTCTTTGGCAAAGTTTTTATCTACTAAAAGAAATTTAGCATTTGATGCTGAAGCCAAAATCAGCTCTGTTATATTTTTAACCTTAACTCCAAATAAAATACCCTGATTTTTACAATAGGTGATAATTTCTTTGTCAAAATCAAAGTAAACAACACAGTTTGATGATGTTTTTTTTATATCTTCAATTTTACTTATAAAGAAAAACTGACTATTTTGTATAAAATTATGACCAAAAATTTCCATCATTTTAAACCTGCACACTCTTTTGAGCAGTAAAATTTTCCATCTTTTATGATTGCTTCAGTTTCACTCACAAAAACAGAACAATTTGTGCATTCTACCATCGTATCACTGTCTAATTTTTTCTTTTTTCTTTTTTTTGGCTGTTCTACTGTTCCTCTGTTGCTTTTGAAAAACAGCGTGTAAACTATAAATACAACGACCCCAAAAACCAATAATTTAAAAATCATCAACACCCTTTATAAATAAGTAATTTCGATTGCCTCTTTTGTATATTTCATAATTTTTCATATTTTGAATCTCTTCATCTACTTTTGTTCCTTTGTAAAAAAGCAAAATTGTATTTGCAGATATAAAATTTCTACATATATCTATAAGCAAATCCGTTTTTGTGACTGCTCTTGAACAAATCAAATCTGTTTTAAAAGCTTGGGCTTTTTCAACTCTTTGTGAAATTATATCTACATTTTTTAAATTTAAAGTGCTTTTTACCAAATGCAAAAAAGAACTTTTCTTTTTTATTGGTTCAAACAGTGTAAAATGAACGCAAGGCAAGTACATAGCCAAAATCAAACCGGGAAATCCCGCTCCCGTTCCTATGTCTATTGCATTTTTAATCTCTACATGTAGATAATTTATGGGATATATGCTGTCTTCTATATTTTCTCTCACTTTTTCTTTCGTTTTTGCACCGGTTATATTATGAACTTTGTTGTATTTTAAAATCAGTTCAGTAAATATCTCACAATTACTAGAAAAATTCTCCGGCAAATCATAGCCTTTAAGTGTAAAATTTTTCATTTGTTACAATAAATGTCCCATTTCGTCTTTTTTGGTCTTTAGATACCCTTTATTGTATTGGTTCGGCTCCATTATGATTGGAATTCGCTCCACAATCTCTATGTCTTTCAAGCTTTCTATTTTTTTTGGATTATTCGTTAAAAGTTTTATGGATTTTATCTTGAAATGATGCAATATGATTTCAACTATCTCATAATTCCTCTCGTCCGCTTCAAACCCTAGTTGATGATTTGCTTCGACTGTGTCATATCCCGCATCTTGAAGAGCATAAGCATTTACTTTGTTTAAGAGTCCTATATCTCTGCCTTCTTGTCTTAAGTATATAACCATGCCGCCTTTTTCACCGATGGTTTTTAGGGCAAATTGTAGTTGGTCTCCACAGTCGCATTTCAGGCTACCTATCGTATCGCCGGTTAGACACTCGCTGTGAATTCTCACTATCGGAGTTTTTCCTAAAGGCTCATTAAAGATAACTAGGTGTTCTTTTACGCCTTCTCGGAATGATTGTATTTTAAAATTTCCATATTTCGTTGGAAGATTTGCTACATTTGATATGTTGATTCTCATATGTTTGTTTAGCCTTATTAAGTATATTATGGTAAAATATTATTTTTATTTTAGCAGATATAAGGAAAAAGAATGTTTAAAAGATTTAGAAGATTAAGAATTAATAAAAATTTAAGAGATTTGGTACAAGAAACCAAGCTTAGCGTGGATGATTTTATATATCCTTTGTTTGTAAAAAATGGAAATGGATTAAAAAAAGAAATCGGCTCAATGCCGGGTGTTTTTCAGATGAGTATTGATGAGATACTTAAAGAGTGTCAAGTGTTAAAAAATTTGGGTATTTACTCTATTATTTTATTTGGTATTCCAGATGTGAAAGATAGTATAGGGAGTGATGCACTCTGTGATCAAGGGATAGTAGCAAGTGCTATCAGAGCTATCAAAAAAGAACATCCAGACATGTTTGTTGTGAGTGATTTATGTTTTTGCGAATTTACAGATCACGGACATTGTGGCATACTTGATATGGAGCATGAAACAGTTGACAATGATGCAACTTTGGAGATATTAGGAAAACAAGCTATCGTTCATGCTAAGGCCGGAGTTGATATGATCGCACCTAGTGGGATGATGGATGGCATGATAACTGCTATCAGAGAGGCACTTGATTGTGAAGGATTTATAAATCTGCCTATCATGAGTTACTCGACTAAATTTGCTAGTGCATATTATGGACCATTTCGTGATGTTGCAGAATCTGCTCCTAGTTTCGGAGATAGAAGAAGCTATCAAATGAATCCGGCAAACAGAAGAGAAGCCATAGCAGAATCAGTTGAAGACGAGATGGAAGGTGCAGATATTTTGATGGTAAAACCAGCCCTTGCTTATATGGATATCATCAGAGATGTAAGAGAAGCCACAACTACACCATTGGCAGTTTATAATGTCAGCGGCGAATACTCCATGCTTAAAAATGCAGGAAATGCTGGTTTGATTGATTATGACAGAGTAATGATGGAAACCATGATAGGCTTCAAAAGAGCAGGAGCGGATATCATTATCAGCTACCACGCAAAAGAAGTTGCTAAGATTTTGGACAAGGGGACAATAATATGAAACATACAGAAGTTTTACTTCGTGCTTTAGTCGCGAGGAATTTTTGCGGAATTCACTTCCGTAAAAAGGGGACAATAGTATGAGACATTTTTTATCATTATATGATTTTACAAAAGAAGAAATACTGGAAATTTTGGAATTAGGTATAAAAATAAAAAAAGAAGCTAAAGTTAAAAACTATATTCCTTATCTTCAAAAACAATCTCTAGGTATGCTTTTTGAAAAGAGCAGTACAAGAACTAGAATAAGTTTTGAAGTCGGTATTCACCAACTCGGGGGTCAAGGTCTGTTTTTGTCTTCAAACGACTTGCAACTTGGACGAGGTGAGCCTATGAAAGACTCGGCTAGGGTGATTAGTCGTATGGTTGATATGGTTATGATTAGAACCTTCTCTCAAGATATTTTAGATGAATTTGCAGCTTATTCAAAAGTGCCTATCATAAACGGTTTAACAGATAAATACCATCCGGTTCAATTATTGGCAGACTATCTAACTATGATTGAAAACGGAAAAGATAAAAATCCTATAGTTGCTTATGTGGGAGATGGAAATAACATGACTCATTCATGGATGATGTTGGCAGGAAAACTAGGTTTTGAACTTAGAATTGCTACACCAAAAGGGTATGAACCTTGGAGTGAAATCATAAATGATGCTAAGATGTTGAGCCAAGAGAGTGGCGCTAAAATAATTTATACAAATGACCCAAAAGAAGCAGTAAAAGGTGCAGATGTTGTAACGACAGATACATGGGTTTCTATGGGGCAAGAAGATGAAAAAGAGAAAAGAGTGAAAGATTTTGAAGGTTTTATCGTGGATGCCGACTTAATGTCCTTGGAAAAAGCTGATGCTATTTTTCTACACTGTTTGCCAGCTTACAGAGGATATGAAGTAAGTGAAGAAGTTTTTGAAGAGCATGCAGATACAATTTTTGATGAAGCAGAAAACAGATTGCACGCCCAAAAAGGTTTGATGGTTTGGCTAAATGGAAAAAAGTAAATGTGCAAAAGAGATAGAATATGCAAAATGAAATAGAAAAAATTAAAAAATATGTCGGTGATGACAATGTGCAGTATGAGACTGTTATAGAAGTTGAAAATACCGATAATCCTGATGTAAAAACACTAAATTTAAAAAGTGGAACATGGAGTGGAAAAGAGCCATGGTTTGTCATAGATGAAAATCAAAAACTACATACTATGATTTCCATAGATTCTATAAATAAACTTATAAACAATTTCAAACAATTACAACAAGATAATTTTGAGCTAAAACTAGAAAAAACTATACTCCAGCATGTACCTATAGATTATCAGGATGTTTGGGTGGTTGCTATGGACGAGATAAAAAAAATAGCCATAAAAAAAGGTAATGAAAAAACTCTAAATATAGACTTGGAAAAGTTGTTAAGAAAGATAAAAAAAGAACATCCAAATCTATTTTTAAATTTAAAAGATTTATTTGCAAACCAAATTACACAATAAATATAAGCTTCAAAAAGGACAGTTAAATGATAAATACAGAAGTTTTACTTCGTGCTTCAGTCGCGAGGAATTTAAAGGGAGCTTTGCTTCTATCAAAGGGGACAGTCAAATGAAATTACAGAAGATACTTCTTCGTGCTTCAGTCGCGAGGAATTTAAAGGGAGCTTTGCTCTCTTTAGAGGGGACAGTCAAATGAAATTACAGAAGATACTTCTTCGTGCTTCAGTCGCGAGGAATTTGACAGGAGCTTTGCTTCTATCAAAGGGGACAGTTAAATGATAGATTTTGAAATGTTTTCTAAGTATTCCAAGCCAGGACCTAGATATACAAGCTATCCGACAGCTCCAGAATTTAAGGACAGTTTCGATGCAAATTCTTATGTGAAAATTTTAGAAAATCAAGATAAAAATAGAAAACTATCTCTATATTTTCACTTGCCATTTTGCAGGAGTGCCTGTTATTTTTGTGGATGCAATGTCGTTTTCACAAGCAAAGACGACAAAAAGGAGAGATATATTGGTTATCTCGAAAAAGAATTAGAGATTCTTTCTCATCATTTGGATATAAATAGAGAAGTGATACAGATGCATTTTGGTGGGGGAACTCCTACATTTTTCAGTGCCGAGCAGTTGGAAAGAATTATAAAATTAATAAGAAAATATTTTAAAAATTTTGCAAGAGATGCTGAGATAAGCTGTGAGATAGACCCTAGATTCTTAACAAAAGAACAAGTTGTCGTTTTGGTTAAAGGTGGATTTAACCGGGTTAGTTTTGGTGTTCAGGATTTTAATAGTACAGTTCAAAAAGCGATACACAGAATTCAACCTTTTGAAGTGACGAATAATGCTGTAAAAATGGCTAGAGAGGCCGGAATTAATTCTGTAAATATGGATTTAATCTATGGTTTACCGTATCAAAACTTAGAAACATTTAAAAAGACTTTAGAGCTAGCTTTAAAATTAGGTACTGATAGATTCGCAGTATTTAATTATGCCCATGTGCCGTGGATGAAAAAAACCATGAGAAAGATAGATGAAACAACACTCCCGACACCTAGTGAAAAACTTGAAATTTTAAAATACACTATAGATTATCTTACCTCTTCTGGGCTTCGTATGATTGGTATGGATCATTTTGCGAAACCTAGCGATGAGTTGTTTTTGGCGATAGACAAAGGCGAACTTCATAGAAATTTTCAAGGATATACCACAAAAGGCGGAGCTGACCTAGTGGGAATAGGATTGACAAGTATAGGTGAAGGTAAAGCTCATTATGTGCAAAATTTTAAAGATATGAAGCTTTATGAAAATGCAATCGACAAGGGAATTCTCCCTGTGCATAGAGGGCTAGTTCTAAATGCGGACGATATACTGAGAAAAGCGGTTATTATGGAGCTGATGAGTAACTTTAAGCTAGATATCTCAAGAGTAGAAAAAGAGTTTAAAATTGACTTTTTTGATTATTTCAGTGATGCTATAGAAGATTTAAGCTCTTTTATAGAAGAAGGACTTGTTAGCATAGATGAAGAAAACAAAAAAATAACTGTAAATCCAACAGGCACACTACTGATAAGAAATATCTCTATGCCATTTGACTCATATCTAAAAAAGATACCCCTTGGTAAGAGAAAATTTTCAAAGACAGTATAAATGTTCCAGTTTAGTGCCACAACCGATGATTGTATAAAGTGTGGAAAATGCATACCGGTATGCACGATTCACAATGTAAATATGGACGAAGTAACTTCTCCGCGGGGTTTTTTGGATCTTTTGGGAGCTTATCAAAAAGGTGATTTAGAACTTGATAAGAATGCTAAAGATATCTTTGAGAGTTGTTTTTTATGCACAAATTGTGTGGATATTTGTCCAAATGATTT
>JAJRPV010000044.1 GCA_024280575.1 Campylobacterales bacterium | reverse complement strand
TTTTTTGCTAATTCTTCCGGAGTTCCTGATGCTATTATTTTGCCACCGTAGTTTCCTCCCTCTGGTCCCATATCTATCACAAAATCACTGTTTTTTATTATATCCATATTATGCTCAATAACCAATATACTGTTTCCCAATTGTGCTAAATGATGCAGAACTTTTGTAAGCCTGTCAATATCAGCAAAATGAAGTCCTGTTGTTGGTTCATCTAAAATATATAGTGTATTTCCTGTATCTCTTTTGCTTAATTCTTTTGATAATTTTATCCTTTGAGCCTCTCCTCCACTAAGAGTTACGGCATTTTGCCCAAGTGTTATGTAACCTAATCCAACATCACGCAATGTTTGGAGTATTTGTTTCATCTTTGGGATTGGCTTAAAAAATTCATACGCCTCATCTACGGGCATACTCAACACATCAGAGATGGATTTGCCACGGTATAGTATCTCTAGCGTTTGAGCATTGTATCTTTTTCCTCCACATGTATCGCATTTGATCATGATGTCCGGCAAAAAATGCATCTCTATTTTTGTTTCACCTTCCCCTTGACATTTTTCACATCTTCCGCCTTTTACATTAAAAGAAAATCTTCCTATCTTATATCCTCGAAGCTGTGCCTCTTTTGTCTTTGAAAAAAGACTCCTTATCTCATCCATAAGACCTGTATAAGTTGCTGGATTACTTCTTGGAGTTCTACCTATCGGACTTTGGTCTAAGTATATAACTTTATCCAACTGCTCAAGCCCTAGACATTCAACTCCTAAAACTTTTTTTACTTTTCTTGCTCGATTTAGCAACTCTTTTGCAACAGGAAGCAGAGTTTGTAAAATAAGAGAACTTTTTCCACTGCCACTGACCCCCGTTATACTTACAAGATTTCCAAGAGGAATTTTGACATTTAAATTTTTTATATTATTTATATTGACATTTTTTAGCTCAATCCATCTTTCTTGTGGTCTATTGTGCTTATAATTTATCTTTTTTGTTCCATTTAAATATTGTGCAGTAAGAGTATTGCAATGTTTTAGTTTTTCATAATTTCCGCTAAAAATAATCTCGCCACCGTCTCTTCCTGCAGCTGGACCGATATCTACGATATAATCAGCAGCCTGTATAGTCTCTTTGTCATGTTCAACAACTATAACACTGTTGCCTTTTTCCTGTAAATCTCTGAGTGTTTTTATAAGTTTTAGCGTATCTCTTTCGTGCAAACCAATACTTGGTTCATCCAAAACATACATGACTCCCGTCAATCCGCTTCCTATTTGAGATGCTATTCTTATCCTTTGTGCTTCTCCTCCGCTTATACTTCTAGCGTCTCTCCCAAGTGCAATATATCCAAGCCCGACATTGTATAAAAAATACAATCTCTCTCTGATTTCTTTTAATATAGATTCGGAAATCATTTTTTGTTTTGGATTAAAATAATCAAAATTACTATCATTTTGAAAAAATTCAAGTGTTTTATCTATCGGTAAATCAAGAATATGCCCTATGCCTTTTTTACCTACTTTTACAGCCAAATGCTCTGGTTTTAATCTGTGTCCTCCACAATTATCGCAAACTTTTTCACTCATATAATCGCTTATATCTTTTTCGTCTTTTAGCATATTGTAAGCAATTTTTACAATTCCGTCGAATCTCTTTCTTATCTTATGTCTTTTCCATAAAAATACGGCATCTTCTACGCCCCCATGCAAAATGCTTTTCTTTTGATAATCTTCAAGTTCACCATAAGGAATAGCTGTATCTATTTTGTTTGCTTCACAAAATGCTTTTAAATACTTTGCATAGTAACCTTTGTTAAATCCATAAAAAATCTTTATAGCACCCTTATCTATACTTAAATCTTCATCTATGATTTTTGACATGTCAAGCGTATATCTTATACCAAGGCCATCACAAACAGGGCATGCTCCTTTTGGTGAGTTAAATGAAAAAGAGAGTGGCTCAAGCAAATCAAAACTAATCTTGCAATCAAAACAAGCCCTGTGTTCACTATAATGTATAAATGATGACTTCAATCCGACTTCCTCACTATTTAAAATCTCTACTTCAATCTCTCCATAACTTTCTTTCAGTGCTTTTTCAACATCACTTGCTATTCTTTGCCTATTGTCTTCCCTTAAAACAACCCTGTCTATTACGACCTTTAGTGTATGCTTTTTAGTTTTACTAAGCTCAATTTCCTCATCAAGCCTAATCATCACACCATCCACCATCGCACGAACATAGCCTTTGTGTCTGAGGGATTCTATAAGATCAGAAAAAGATCCCTTTTTCTCCCTAACCAAAGGAGATAACAGTACCAGTTTTGAATTTTCTGGTAGTTTTAAGATCTGCTCTATGATATCAGCACCACTCATTTGAGATATTGGCTTACCACATTTATGACAGTATTGATCACCAACTCTTGCATACAAAAGCCTTAGATAATCATATATCTCTGTAATTGTACCAACAGTAGATCTCGGATTTTTACTGGTCGTTTTTTGGTCAATTGCGATAGCTGGCGTAAGGCCTTCGATTTTATCAACATCTGGTTTTCCAAGTCTGTCTAAAAACTGCCTTGCATAGGAAGAGAGAGATTCAATATATCTTCTTTGTCCTTCAGCATAAAGAGTATCAAATGCCAGTGTACTTTTTCCACTTCCGCTAAGACCTGTAAAAACTACTAGTTTATTTTTTGGAATTTGTAAATTTATATTTTTTAGATTATGTTCGCGAGCACCGTATATTTTTATCATTAAAAACCTATCAATTTATTTAAAGTCAGCAGAAAAAGCACCACATATAAAATCATCAATAATTTTTTTTGCAAATCTCTCTTTACTACATGTGAGCGTTTTGCACCAAAGTAAACCCCCACAAGTGACCCACAACCTAAAATAATTCCTGATCTGTAATCCATCAAACCGTGCATTGAAAAGCTGATTAATCCGGATACTGAAGAAAAAACTACGAAAAGAAGTGAAGTAGAAACAGCTCTTTTTATATCAAAATGTAAAAATCCAACCATGATAGGAGTTAAAAATAGAGCTCCTCCTATGCCAATGCTTATAGCTATCATACCCACAAATAATCCTACAAAAAAAAGCAAAACTTTTGACTCATTTGGTGGCTCTTGCGGTTCTGCCGGAGCTTTAAAAAATTTATACAAAGAGCCCAAAAGAGCAAGTGCAAAAAGTAGAAGCAGTGCCCACGATGGAAGATGAGAGACTATCAAACCACTAAATTGGGCACCTATAAATCCACCGAGCCCTAAAACTATACCATGCTCAAGCCTTAACATTTGGTTCTTATAATTTACAAAAGAACCAAATATAGAGCTAAAAACCATCAAAATAATAGATATACCAATCGCAGTTTTTACATCATAACCTAAATAGATAAGGCTAGGTACTAAAACCGTGCCTCCGCCTATACCAAAAAAACCTGAAGCAAATCCAACGAACATACCTAGAAATATTAAAATTGTAATCATTTTTTCCTCTTTTAAAAACGGTATTCTACTATTTAAGCTCTTAATAAACAATTTAAACTATAATACACTTATTAAATAAAAGAGGTTTCATGAAAGAAGCAGTCGAATATGGCATAAATATTTTTTGTAAAGATATACTTGATTTAGAGCCAAGCACAGCAACAGTTCTTGGAGATAATTTTTATGGTGCTTCAATCCCAATTTACGAAAATGGTACGGAGCTAAACTGGATTCTTCTGTTTAAAAAAGATACTCTGAAAAAGATAGCCCAGATTCTGTTGTTTGAGGATAATTTAAGTGAAGAAGATTATGATGACTTAATCAAAGAAGTCTCAAATCAAGTAATAGGCATAGCAAAAGTAAGACTCGAAGAAAAAAATCAAAACATAGTTTACAAATTAGGTACTCCAAAATTTTTGGGACACATCTCTGTGCCAATTCCGGTCAAATTTGAAAACAAATTATTATATAAGATAAAAAATAGAACATTTTTAATAGCCCAAGAAACTCAAAATAGTCAAGATGAAAATGGATCGGACCAAAATGAATCAAAACGATAAAAAATATTTAGAAGAAAAACTACTTTCTGGATATGAAAATTTACTTGATATAAATGTAGATTTTATAGCTGAACTTGGAACAACATTTATAAGCATTGACAAAATACTAAAACTTGAAAAAGGCTCTGTTGTAGATTTGGAAAAACCTGCCGGTGAAAGTGTTGAACTTTTTATAAATAAAAAAATTTTTGGAAAAGGCGAGGTAATGGTTTATGAAAAAAATCTCGCGATTAGAATAAATGAAATCTTAGATTCAAAAAGCGTAATTCAGTATTTTAAAAAAGAGATATGATGAATAAAATCTTACTATTTATATTTATGTCATCTTATATAATGGCTACAAATTTACTCACATATAATATTTATGACAGAAGCGACAGAGTTGATCTTATGCTCTCTTTTGACTCTCCTTATGATGGTCAAATTTACCAAGAAAAACAAAATAATACTATCATATTAAAATTAAGTGACTTAAACTACAATAAGATCGTCAAAAAAGATATTGATTCTAAAATTCTTCAGAATATGATGATAATACCAAATAAAGATTTTCTAAAAATTGTAATAAAAAGCAAAACTTCTACAGCAGTAATTGTATCAAAAACAACTGATGGTTTCGGTCTTAGAATTAGAGTCAAAAATATAAAAAATCAAAACAAAAAGAATAATTTTGCACCACATAAATCACTAAATAATAAAAATTCAAATCTTCCATATCAAAATGAAAATTCACTCGATATGAGATATATTATGGTAGTTGTAATTCTATTTATACTACTAGTTTTAATGTTTTGGATTAGAAAAAAAATGCCATTAAAAAATAGCTCATTTGCTAAAAACTCTTGGCTTTTTAAAGCTTCCAATATTAATAATCAAGATATAAAAATTTTGCATAAAAAGCAGATAGATGCTAATAATTCCGTACTTTTATTGGAATTTGAAAATATAAAATATTTAGTGATGAGTGGCGGTTCTAATTTACTTTTAGATACATTTGGGGGTAAAGAATTGCAAAATAAAGGTGAATTCGAAAAGGCTTTTGAAGACAACCGAAAAAAACTTGATGACTATCTTAAGATACAAGACAATAAACTTCAAAACTACAAAGAAAAAGCTTCAAATGATTTTCAAAAAGATTTTGAATTTTACAAATGAATCTAGGTCATGAAAAAGCTTTAAGAGTAAAATATATGAGGCTTCAAGAAAAGTTATTACAAAGCTCAGCAACTATTTTAAAACTAGAAAATTTTAACTATGAACTTTTTCAAAAAAAAATCTTGAAAATACTTACAAAGATAGATAACATATCGGGAGTTAAAACTGATTCTTCCTATCTTAATTCCCTAAAAAACTTTAGCGAGTTGCTTAAAAGAACACTCCAAAATGATAGACTTAAAATTGAAGAAAAAAAAGAAATCCTCCTAAAAGAAGCAAATCTAATACAAAAACAGAAAAATAAAAAATTATATAAAAGAAAAAAGCATGTAAGCGAAGATGATTAAGAGAAAAATTTTTCTATAATTCTTTGCATTTCATCTATATTTTCAATTCTGTTTACCCTGTCCCTGAAAGCTGCTGCTTCTGGAAAACCCTTCGAATAGGTATGTAAATGCTTCCTGAAAATAGTAGCTCCTTTTTTACCATAGAAATCTATCATGCCATTATAATGCTCTAGAACAATTTCCTTTATTTTATCTTTACTTACCACTTCTAGATTGTTTTTTAGCTGATAGAATATCCAGGGGTTACCCACTGCACCTCTTCCTATCATCAAAGACTTGCAACCTGTTATTTTTTTAACTTCATTTGCTTTTTCTAAAGTAGTTATATCTCCATTGGCAATAACTGGGATATTTACAGATTTTTTTGCTATTTTTATCGCTGCATAATCAACTTCGGCTTTATATCTACCTGCTCTTGTGCGTCCATGAATACTTATAAAATCAGCACCGGCTCTTTCGCACGCAACAGCAATTTTATCTGGAATTTTTTCATTAAATCCTAATCTAACTTTAGCGCTGGTATATCTTTTATTGGAATATTTTTTAATAGTTTCAATGACTCTTTGAAGACCTGATAAATCCTGCAACAGAGACGAACCTGCTTTTTGGCAAACCACTTTCGGCACGGGACATCCACAATTAAGATCTATACCGTCTACACCGTCTATTCGATTTAATATTTCTACAGCTTTTTTAATCACTTCAGGATCATATCCTGCTATTTGAACAATGTATGGTGTTTCTAAAGGAGATTTTTTTATCATTTTAAAAGTTTTTTTTGAATTATATACAAGAGCATTAGCACTAATCATCTCTGATATAGTCAAATCTGCACCAAACTTTTTAACAAGTGTTCTAAACGGCAAGTCAGTGTAGCCGGCGAGTGGGGCCAAGGCATATACACCTTGGTTAAAGTCTAGCATTCTCTAAGGTATTTTATAATATCAATATTTTTTCCATGATCTCTCAAAAAAAGCAGAGTTTTAAACTTTAAGAAATCCTCTTCTTCTGAATTTTCTAAAATATCTCTAACTTTATCAATCATTTCTAAGTCAAATAGAGTATATAGATATGCATTCGCTGCCACATGACCTTTCTCGTTGTAAAGTTTCTTAAAAAGATCTATTAATTCATCCGGATTTAACTTAACTTTTATTTCTTGGGCAAGTTCAAGGTAATCTTCACTAGTAGCATTAAATGTTTCCAATATCTCCTTGATAGAGTTTATGTCCATATCAAAGCTATCTTCATCATCTAGATATCTTTCCATCATTTTTCTGAAAATATTTTTATCTATTGGAAATTTATATTTCTTTATTTCGCTGAAAGTTCCTATATTTAAAAGTTCATTATATGCTTTTTGACATAAATCAGTATCTAAATTTTCGCATCCTTTTAAAATTGTGTATGCATATTTTGGTTCATCTTTTAATCTATTTATTTCATTTAAAATATATAATTCATTTGTAGGTGAGAGTTTAAATTTTTTCAAATCCTCATATTTTCCATCTTTTATATTATCTACCAAAGTATAACACTCTTTTAATTCTTCATTTTCAAGATTTTCCAAATTGGCTTTTTTCGAATATTTTAATGTTTTTATTATAAAACTTGGTAGTTTAAAAAATTCTGTTTTAAATTTCAATCCACTTTCTTCACCTAAAATAATCTTTTTAGATACCTTTATAAATGTATCTAAATCTTTTTTAAGAGCTCTTTTATAGAAAAAGTCTTTAAACCCATAATACGCCAAATGAGAAATAGATGCTAAAAATAGAATAATCGCAGGCATTACTATCCATATAGCAATTGGAAGTGTCAATGATAGTGTGTAAATTTTTAAAGTATAATTATCTCCATTAAAACTATACACATAAAGTCCAACTGCCAACATATACACGATTGATAACAACACATATCGTTTTATTCCCATTTTATCCTACCTTATTTGTTATTTACTGATTTTTCTATTATTTCTCTGCAAGCTATACAATATTTTGCCTGTGGCTTTACCTTTAGTCTTTGAAAGCTTATATCTTCTTCACACATTTCACAGATTCCGTATGTACCTGTATATATTTTGCCAAGTGCATAATCAATTTCATGCAACTCTTTTGTTAATTGCTTGTTTATAGCCTCTTCTATCATCCTATCTGTACTAACTGCAGCATGATCTGCCTCATCGCCTACATCATCATGTTTTAATAAAGATATATCTTTTATAGATTCTTTTATATTTTTTGAAATCTGTTTTTTTCTTTCCACTAACATATCTTCAAAAAATTTTACTTCGTTTTTTCTCATTTAATTTCCACCTAATTATAATAATATTATATAAACTATTTATGATAAGGATGATTTGCTTTTATACAAAATCCTCTATAAATTTGCTCAAATAATACTATTTTAGCAATCTTATGTGCATAAGTCAAACTACTTAAACTAATCACTTTTTGCGTTTTATTTAAAAATTCTTCCTCAAAGCCATAAGCCCCTCCAATAAAAAAATTGATATTTGCACCCTCTTCAAATATTTTACTAAATTCAAAACTATCTAGTTTTAAACCTTTTACATCTAAAGAGACATTATACCCTTTCAGATAAGGTTCATAAGCTCTACTATAAGATTTTTTACTCTCTTTTTCCCCTTTTGTTTGAGATATCGCTATATCTTTGCTGAAAAGTGTTTTATCTTCTAATCTAGCAAATCTTTTTATCATTTTACTATATTCTAAAACTAAGGATTCTATAGCGCTATCCTTGCTCTTTTCTATAGTGAAAACAGAAATATTAATTTTCTACCTCTTTTTTTAATTTCAGTTTAAAAGTTTCCTTGTCATTTTGTAAAAATCTCAACATATCTGCTATCGTTTTTTTCATCTCGCTTCTTTTTACTATCATGTCTATTAAGCCATGCTCTAACAAAAATTCAGATCTTTGAAATCCTTCCGGAAGCTCTGTACCTATAGTTTGCTTGATGACTCTTTGTCCGGCAAACCCTATTAGAGCGCCAGGTTCCGCTATAATTATGTCGCCAAGCCATGCAAAAGAAGCACTTACTCCTCCCATAGTGGGATCAGTTAAAATAGAGATGTACGGTAACTTGTGATTTGCAAGCATTTTTATAGCAGCAGCTGTCTTGGACATCTGTAAAAGAGAATAAGTGCTTTCTTGCATCCTTGCTCCTCCGCTGGCACTTACTATCACCAAACCTTGCTCTTTTTCTATAGCTCTTCTTACCGCTCTAACTATTTTCTCTCCCTCAACTGAGCCTAAACTACCGCCCATGAAACTAAAATCAAATACTACAAGCTGGACATCCAATCCATCTATTTTGCATTCTCCTGCTATCGCAGAAGAGGTTCTGCCTGTTCTTTTCCCTGCTTCTTGAATTCTCTTTTTATATGATTTTTTATCCACAAATTTCAGAGGATCAACTGGAGCTAGATTTGAATCTAATTCAGTAAAAGTTCCAACATCCGTAATTTGCTTGATTCTTTCTTTGATATCTATTCTTAAATGAAAACCACATTTTGGACATACATTTAGCTGATTTTCAACTTCTTTGCAGTACATAAGTGATTGACAATTTTTGCATTTTACCCAATGACTAGGGGCTTCATTTGGGGAGGGCTGTGTCTTGCGAAAATTTCCAAAGAATTCACCGAAATTCATACTTCTTTTTCTCCCTTTTTAAATAATTGAGATATTTTATCGAAAATTTCCTTATCTTTACTTATAAGTAAAATATCATTTTCATTAAAAGTATATAAATCTTCGCACATGTAAAGACCAGCGGCTATATCATATATTCTCATGCTACCCTCATAAATTACGAAATCAACATCTCTGGCATAAGCCAATGACAGGGCAAAAGCTCCTGGAGAACGGTATTTTATATTAGAAGATTTTAAAATTTGAAAGATTTTTTTTGAACAATAAGATCTTTCAAAGATACCAATTTTGGAAAATCCGTTTTTTCCCAGATTCTTAAAAACAAGAGATTTTAAATTAGCCTTTTGAAATTTTGTGTCATCTTTTAAAAAAATATCTCCATTTGCAAGGTTAGTTATAACTGCTGCTCTATATTTGCCTTCCTCTCTTAATGCTACTGATGTACCAAAGTAAGGAAATTTAGAGACAAAATTATCACTCCCATCAATCGGATCTATAATAATATCAAATTTCCCATTGCCTTTCAAAAAACCACGCTCTTCAGAATAAATATCTCCAAATTGTAGCAAGTGTTTTATAAAAATACTTTCTGCCAATAAATCAACTCTTTTACTGATATCTCCTCCAGCGCCTACAGATATGCTTTCACAAAGAAAATCATGTCTCTTTTCTTCTATAAGTTTCGATATTTCTTTGTTCGCATCTACTGTAGCCTTTAAAAAATCTTTCATTTAAAATTCACTCAACCGAGCAAACTTTTTATAATATTTTCAGCTGCATCTTTACCCTCTTTGGCTGCAGTAACTACTAAATCACTTCCTCTTTTGCAATCCCCTCCGGCATAAACACCAAGTTTTGTTGTCTGATAATCATCTCCGACAATTATCTCTCCCCATTTATTTATATCTATACCATTTGCAGCCAAAAAATCAGGTTTTGTTGGCGTAAAACCCAATGCAAAAATTATAACATTTGCATCTACTTTAAAATCACTTCCTTTTATGATTTCGACACTACTTCTTCCACTGCTATCTTTTTCGCCTAAAAGTGTTTTTTGCATAATTATTCCGATAGCTTTATTGTCTTGATTTACAATTATCTCTTTTGGGCTAACATTATAAATAAACCTGACCCCCTCGTCTCTCGCATTTTTAAACTCTTTTTTACTTCCGGGCATATTATATTTGTCTCTCCTGTATAGGCATGTTACTTTTTTAGCCCCTTGCCGAACAGCTGTTCTCACACAATCCATAGCAGTATCTCCACCGCCAATAACTACTACACTTTTATTTTCAACATCAAATTTTTTATCGTACTCTTAGTTAAATAATCTTTTTTGAGCTGATCTTAAATAATCAATAGCCATATAAACACTATCAGCTTTTTCATTATTTATCTTTGCTTTTCTTGATTTTTGGGCACCAATTCCTACAAAAACAGCATCATGTGAATTTACTATTTCGTCAAATGTGATATTATCCCCAACTTTCATATTTGCATATAGAGTCATGCCTGCTTCTATCAACCATTTAATTCTTCGCTCGACTATGCTTTTGTCAAGTTTAAATCCGGGAATCCCATAAGTCAAAAGTCCTCCGGCGCGATTATCTTTTTCATACATATCAACCTTAATTCCAGCTCTAAGAAGATAAGTAGCAGCTGCTATTCCAGCCGGTCCACTTCCAATTATAGCTACTTTTTTATCAGTTGTGATTCCCGGAAACTCTGGTCTCATACCTTTTTTGAAACCCTCTTCTGAAATATAAGTTTCTATATTTCCTATTGTAATTGCTCCATGCCCATCATTTAGTGTACAATCACCCTCACATAGTCTTCCTTGAGGACAAATTCTTCCTGTTATCTCTGGAAAAGGATTTGATTCGTTTGATAGCTTAAATGATAATTTCAAATCAATGTTAGCAGTTGATTTGAGCCAATACGGAATATAATTATGTAAAGGACATTTATTATGACAATATGGGTCTCCACATTGGATACATCTACTCGCTTGAATAGAAGCATCCTCGGTGCCTAAAATATCATATATCTCTCTAAAGTCATCTATTCTATCACTGCTTTCTCTCTGTTTTGCACTGATTCTTTCTACATTTATAAATTCTTGCATATTAATCTCCCTCTTCTGGATTCAAAGGTATCTTCGTCATATCTTTTGGCATAACCATCCAAAAGTCTCTTACATTGTGTCTAAAGTCATCTAATATAGATTTTGCTTTGATGCTGTCCGTTTCATTTATATGGGCTCTAAGCAATTTTTTTAAAAAGTGTTTTGCTTCATCCATTTCGTCTATATCAACTCTCACAGCCACAACTAGTTCTTGATTTAGCTTATCTATAAATTCTCTGTTTTTATCATAAACAAAAGCAATTCCCCCTGTCATCCCAGCACCAAAATTTACTCCGGTATTCCCTAAAATTGCCACAATTCCGCCTGTCATATATTCGCAAGCATGATCACCTGTGCCCTCAACTACTACAGTGGCTCCTGAGTTTCTGACACAAAACCTCTCGCCTACAATTCCGGCAACATACAATTTACCTCCTGTTGCTCCATAAAGACAAGTATTTCCGGCACATGCATAATCTTCTTTTTGAAAAGTTGGTGTTATCACAATCTTTCCACCGTTCATTCCTTTTCCAACATAATCATTTGCGGAACCCACCAAATCTATACTTATACCATTTGTTAAAAATGCCCCAAGAGACTGACCTGCAGTACCAGTCAACTTAAATACTATACTGTCTTCTTTAAGTCCTTTGTTTCCATAATATTTTGCTATCTCGCCACTTATCAGTGTTCCAAAACTTCTATTGACATTTTTTATAGTTTTATGCACAACAACTTTTTGTTCCGGATTTTTTATCGCCTTATAGACTTCTTTTAAAATTTCTTTCTCATACTCATTTTTATCAAAAGGCTCATTTTTAAGTTTTGAGTGAGTATCTTCTCCCTCTATTCTCATGAGAACTGAAGAAAAATCAAACTTCTTTGCCATCTCATCATCTATCACTTTGAGTAAATCACTTCTGCCCACAATCTCTTCAATACTTTTATATCCAAGATGAGCTAGTATTTTTCTTATATCCTCAGCAAGAAATGTAAAAAAGTTAATCAATTTATCAACATTCCCTATAAAATACTCTCTTAATCTTTTATCTTGTGTGGCAACCCCTACAGAACATCTGTTTAGATGACATATTCTTAAGATTTTACATCCAAGCATCGTCAAAGCTAGAGTACCAAATGCATAACTTTCTGCTCCCAAAAGAGAAGCTTTTATAACATCTAGGCCGGTTTTTAAACCGCCGTCGGTTTGCAAATGAACTTTACTTCTTAAGTGATTTGCTTTCAAAGCATTATGAGCTTCACTAAGCCCTAATTCCCAAGGATTACCTGCAAATTTTATAGAACTAAGAGGTGCAGCTCCTGTTCCGCCATCACCGCCTGAGATGATAATCTTATCAGCATAAGCCTTTGCGACTCCGGCTGCTATCGTTCCTACTCCGGCAGTTGAAACTAATTTTACAGTTATAATTGCATCGGGGTTAATCTGCTTTAAATCAAATATAAGTTGTGCCAAATCCTCAATTGAGTAAATATCATGATGAGGAGGTGGAGATATAAGTGTAACCCCGGGAATTGTGTATCTCAAACTTGCAATTAATGGAGAGACTGTATGTCCTGGAAGCTGTCCTCCCTCGCCTGGTTTTGCTCCTTGAGCCACTTTTATCTGTATCTCTTCTGCACTCCTTAAGTATTCCGGTGTTACTCCAAATCTTCCACTTGCTATTTGTTTAATTTTAGATCTCTTATTAGTCTTTAATCGCTCAAGCGCCTCACCACCCTAGCCGGAATTTGACATCCCACCGAGCCTATTCATAGCTTCCGCCAAAGCTTCATGGGCTTCGGGAGAAATAGAACCTAAACTCATAGCAGCAGTGTTAAACCTGGCAAATATATCTTTTATCGGCTCAACTTCACTTATATCAATTGGCTCTCTATCTGAATTTAGTTCTAGAAAATCTCGAATCATTTTTTTATCTCTGCTATTTACTATATTTGCAAAATCATCATAATCTTCTTTTTTGCCACTATTTGCTAGCTTATGCACGGCATGCACTACCTTTGGGTTAAAGGCATGATATTCATTGCCGTCTAAATATTTATAAAAACCTCCGATTTCAAGTGGGAAAAGTCTTCTATTTATATCTATATTATATGCTTTTGCATGGTTAAAGTGTATTTTCTTCTCTATATCTTCGTATCCAAGTCCCGGCAATAAAGCATGCGTTCCTGCGAAACAATCTTCAACTATCTCACGAGAGAGTCCTATACTATCAAAAAGAGCAGAATTTCTATATGAGGATATAGTGGCTATTCCCATTTTTGACATAATTTTCAATAATCCTTGATTTATAGCAAGGTTTACATTTTTAAGACTTGTTTTTATCTCATATTTGCTTGATTCTCTTCTTTTTGCCTCTTCTAAAACACTTGCATAAAGCATATAAGGATATATAGCACTTGCACCAAAACCAATCATACAGGCACAAGAGTGAGAATCCAATGCTTCAGCAGAAATTGCTATAATACTAACAATATCTCTTAATTTTTCATCAAGTAAGATTTCATGTATTTTCCCTATACACATAGACATGGGGATTGGTTTTTTGCTTTTGTCCATACCTCTGTCATCCAAATAAACCATAGTAACACCACAATTTCTCACAGCATCAACGACATCATAAGCCAAATCTTCCAAGCTTCCTTTTAGATTATCTTCAAAAAGAGTTGAAAAAATCTGAGCTTTGTATTCTTTCATATACCTAGGTCTGCTAGGGTCTCCAAAAGAGATCAAAACTTCAAACTTTTCTTGCATTATAATAGGAGATATAGTTTTTATTCTAATTGCGTGTTCTGGCGTTTCATCTAGCACATTACCGAGTATCCCAAAGCCGGTATTTAAGCTCATTACAATTTTTTCTCTTATCGGATCTATCGGAGGATTTGTTACTTGTGCAAATTTTTGCTTAAAAAAATCATTGAAATTTCTCTGTTTTTTACTAAAAGCTGCTATTGGAGTATCATCACCCATGGAGCCAACACCTTCTTTACCGTCTTTCATCATAGGGCTAACTACCATATTTAAAAACTCTTGAGTAACATTAAAAAATCTCTGCTCGTGAATTATATCTTCTCTTTCATAATCACTGATTTTTTCAAAAGGTGTATCTACATATTCCTGTAGATATATTAGCTTTTCATTTAGCCAAGTACCGTAAGGCTTGGATGATTTTATATAATCATCTATATCTTTACTCTTTAAAACCTTATTGTACTTTAAATCCAAACCTATCATTTGACCACTTTGAAGTCTTCCTTGCTCTTGGATATTATCGTCTGATATATCCAAAACACCGTATTCACTAGATACTACTATTCTATTATCTTTAGTTATTATATATTTTGCCGGTCTTAGGCCATTTCTATCAAGCACACAAGCTATATATCTTCCATCAGTAAAAGAGACGGCCGCTGGACCATCCCATGGATCAAAATTTATACTAGAATATTCATAAAAAGATCTAAGTTCACTATCTATATAAGGAGCATTTTGCCAAGGCATTGGTATTAGAGATCTTATTGATTTAAAAAAATCATATCCATTTGCTATCATAAATTCAAACTGATTATCTAAGCTCGCACTATCGCTCACATCATTACTTGTAATTGGAAATAATTTTTTAAGTTCAATATCAGAGAAAACCGTACTTTTTAAAGAACTATATCTAGCTCTGATATTTGCTCTATTTGCCGAAATGGAATTTATCTCGCCATTATGCGCCAAAGTTCTGAAAGGTTGTGCTAATTTCCATTGTGGCAATGTATTTGTAGAAAATCTTTGATGAAATAAAGCAAATTTTGTTTTGAAATTTTCATCATTTAAATCCAAATAGAATTCTTTTATATAAGTAGGCATCACCAAACCCTTATACGATATAACTTTATCTGAAAAAGAAGCTATATAAAAATCTTTATCTTTTTTTAGTCTATTCTCAATCTCTTTTCTTGCCAAATATAAAAGTGATCTAAATTTCTTTGTAGCAACTAAAGAGGACGGTTCTACAAAAACCTGAACAATTTTAGGCAAAAGATCAAAAGCTTGCTTGCCGAGTGCATCAGTGTCTATAGGAACATCTCTGTAAAGCACGACACGAAGGTCATTTTTGTCACATATGTCATTGATAATATCTTTTTGTTTATCATTTTGCATAAACAACATACCAACTGCAAACTGCCTAGGCAAATCAACACCAAGTTTTTTTGCCTCAGTTTTCATAAACTTTTTTGGTAAAGAAAGAAGCAATCCACTTCCATCCCCACTCTTGCCATCAGCTGCGATTGCACCTCTGTGCATCATACGCTCCAATGCCTTTATAGCATTCGTTGTGTTTCCATAAGTTTCAATATTATCTATATTAGCAAGTAACCCAAAACCACAATTATCTTTAAAGCTAGTTATAAGATCCAAAATAGCCACCTTTTATTATATTAAATTAAGGTCATGAATATACAATAAATCTACTTAATATATGATAAATGAGAGTAAATAGGCTATTTCTTATTTTTAATTATCTTTTTTATGCTTAATATTCAATAAATTCGATACCAATGAAGTTTAAAGCTAATTTCGCTAAAATTTCACTCATGCAAGGTTATATAATAAATATCAACAAAGCAAGAGACGAAGATTTAATCGTCACAATTTTATCTAACAATAAAAAATATACAACATATAGATTTTATGGAGCAAGGCACTCCACTATAAATCTAGGCTATAAAATAGATTTTGAACTACAACATTCATATAAATCAGCTATACCTCAACTTAGAAATATTTTGCATTTAGCAACAAAATGGAATTTGAAACGAGACAGAATGTATATATGGCAACAGTATATCAAACTTTTTTTTAATCACTTAAAAGATATTGAAGATATAAATGAATTTTATTTTGACTTACTTGAAAAATCATATCAAATATGGAATCAACAAAATTCAAAAAGAGTCGCGATTGAGCAATACATAGAATTGCTTTCCTTTGAGGGAAGATTGCATGATAACTTTATATGTTTTGAGTGTGAAAAAAAAATAGAGAAAAGAGTAGCGCTTATCAGAGCGTTCTTGCCAGCACATAAAGAGTGTGTATATATGCAGGATTTTGATTTGCTACATGTAAGAGAATTGTTTAATAACCAAAGCACTCTTTTTTTTAATGATCAAGAGATAGAAAAACTATGGCAGATACTATGTGAAGGTTTATGAAATCGCTGTTTTAAATATCTTTTGCTATAATTATAATAATTAAAATATATTAAATAGGGAAACTGATGAAAAACAATCCAAATACTTCTCAAAATTTAGAAAAAACATCTTATGATAGCTTGAGCTACCTTTATCTTTCTTTGCCTATCACTCTTGTGTGGCAGTGGATAAGTGCTCTGTTTCTAAGTGTAGTAATTTTTGATTCCGTAGATAAATATGCTTTAGGCATTTGGCTGCTATTGTCAACCGTAGTCTTTTTTTATAGATACTATCATTTTCATTTATTTAGAAAAAGCAATAAAGTTAAAATACTAAAAGAAATTAATATTTGGAAACATCGTTTTTTTGCAGATACTCTTGTAAGTGGTGTACTTTGGGGAAGCACTGCCATATTGATTTTTCCACACACATCAAATTTTCAAATGACTTTAATTCTTTTTATGTTTATGTCTAGTTTCATTGCTATGACAAATTTGGCTTCAAATTTCCAGCTTTTATTATTGTATTGTTTAGTAACCTTTGTGCCTTTGATATCAAGACTTCTTTTTAGCACACTTGGAGATTTCACAAATTTTGGACTGATAGTAATAGCACTTATGATTATTATGGTGCTTATTAGCAAATATCTTGGAAGCGTAGTTAATACCTCTATTAAAGATCATCAAAATTATTTAGATATCAAACACTCCCATGAAGTATTGCAAGAACGCTTTTTTGCTCTTTTTGAAAGAGCTCCTGTTGGAATTGTGTATTTTGACAAAGAATTGAAGATCCAAGATTGCAATAAGAAATTTATTGAGCTTAATAATAAAGAGAGTAAAAATATTTTATTGCAACAAAATCTAGCCGAAAACAGCAATCAGGAACTTACACAAAGTTATAAAAAAGTTTTTCAAAATAAAATAGGAGATTATCGTGGCCCTGCAACATCAATTCTTGGAGACAAACAGCTTTATCTGGATTTAAATACTGTTCCTTTACTGAATAATAATAATGAAATTAGCGGAGGAATTGCCATACTTAAAGATATAACCGATGAAATTAGTGCAAAAGAAAAAGTGATAAGAAACGCTTATTATGATATGTTGACAAATATTCCAAATCGTACGCTCTTTATGGACAACCTTAATGATGCGCTCAACTCTGCAAAAACCAATAAATATTATGGCTCGGTTTTATATTTGGATATTGATAATTTTAAAAAAATAAATGAAACTTTCGGACACGAAAAAGGAGATCAAGCGATAAAACAAGTTGCAACTCGCATGCTTCAATTAGTGAGAGAAAATGATATCTTTGCACGAATCGGTGGAGATAAATTTGCAATTTTAGTGCCAAAACTAGATGACAATATGGATATATCAAATAATCTTATACTTCAATATTCAAAAAAGATTCAATCCATTTTTTCTTCACCTTTCTTTATTATGTCTGAAGAATTCTACATTACTATATCTATAGGCATTTATGTCTTTCCCGCACATAATAGCAAAGAAAACAGTTATGATATTTTAAAATGTTCAGAAATTGCAATGTATGAGTCCAAAAAAATAGGGAAAAATTCTATTACATTTTATCAAAAAGACATGAGCAAAGAGATCCAAGAATATACAATAATAAACAGAGAGTTACGACAGGCACTAAACAATAATGAACTCATGATGTTTTATCAACCACAAACAAGTGTTCAAGATGGCAATATTTGTAGTGCAGAAGCACTAATCAGGTGGAAACATCCAAAAAAAGGCCTGATCTCGCCTTCTATTTTTATCCCAATCGCGGAAGAAAGCGGTTACATAATAGAACTAAGTCATTGGATTATAGAGCAAACTATAAAGGATGTTAGAAAACTAATCTCAGTTGAAAACTCTTTATCTATAAAGCACATTGCCATTAATATAAACAGTATACACTTTTTATCTCCCTCATTCGAAGATGAGATAAAAGTTTTGATAGAAAAGCATAAAGTTCCCTCAAAATACATAGAGCTTGAAATCACAGAAGGTGTTGTTATGCAAAATATTAATGAAGCAATCAAAAAGATGAATAGCTTAAAAGAATTTGGATTTAAAATGTCTATGGATGACTTTGGAACCGGATATTCATCTCTTTCGTACTTAAGTAAATTACCTTTTAACAGCCTTAAAGTTGATCAGGCTTTTATACGAGATATGGCTGAAAATGAAAGCGACAGAAAACTTGTTTACTCAATCATAGAGTTAGCAAAAAATTTCAATATGGAAGTTGTAGCAGAAGGATTGGAAACAAAAGAGGCACTTGATTTGCTGCGCAAAACAAACTGTGATACATATCAAGGTTTTTTTGACCACAAACCGATGGCTTTTGAAGAATTCAAACTTTTGCTAAAAGAATAGTTATGAGACCACTTCGAAGTAACAGTGATCTCATTATCTAATTTTATATACTCCTTGCGCAAAAGTCATATCTTTTATAAGTTTGTTTAAATTTAACATTCCTATGTATCTTTTTTCTTTTGTGACATAAGGCACATATCCAATATTTAAAATAGATAATCCTTTAAATATATCCTCCTTTGTATGCTCTTGCGTGATAAAAAATGGTTTAGCACTCATAATATCTTTAGCAAATAGTTTTTTTCTATGAAAAAAATGTCTTTTTCTAATATCTCTCAAAGAAACAATACCGACCAAAATTCCATCCTCTACAACAGGTAAATATGAAACATGGGTATTTTTGAATTTTTTAATGATATTTTTAAGAGGCGTATCAATCTTAAGAGCTTGAATATTTTCTATAAATTTAGATAAATTACAATTTTCAAGATACCTGTCTATAACTTCATTATCTATGCCTTTTTGTATCAAACTTCTTTTAAAATATGATCCTGGCTCTAATTTCGAGAGAATATACCCTGTGATAGATGAAGCTACTAAAATAGGCAATAAAAGTTGATATGAATGTGTGAGTTCAGTCAGGATAATTGAGCTTCTTAGTGGTGCTTTTGAGACGCCTGAGAGCATAGCAGCACTTCCTACAAGAGCAAAGACTCTAGGGTCTATACCATGTTGCAAAAATTCTCCTCCGAGCCAATATCCGCCAAAGGCTCCTATGAAAATACTAGGGGACATTAATCCGCCAAATATACCGCTGCCTATACTTAAAATTATACCTAAAAGTTTTGCCAACATAACAGAAAAAGCATCGGCAGTACTATAATGATTTTCAAAAATTCCGGTTATAAACTCATACCCTACCCCTTTACTATTTGGACTCAACAAGATAATTAATCCGACTAAAAACCCCAATACTACAACAACATAATGCCACTTATATCTATATTTAACTCTTAAAAATCTAAACTTTTTAAAAGAAAAAATCAAGATTATGGAAATTAAACTAAAAAATAGAGCTTCTATGGGCACATAAAGTAAATATTTATTGTCATAAGTTAAATGAGGAACATAAAAAGCCGTAAAATCTCCTATTAGATCTCTTGAAATCAAAGTAGCCGTTGCACAAGAGACTATCAATGGAATTATAATATATGAGTTTATCTTTCCAATTATAATGTCCATACCGAATATAATACCAGCTATGGGAGCATTAAATGTTGCTGCAATAGCTGCTGAAACACCGGCACTTAAGTATATAGGCAGATTAATTCTTTGAGTTTTGCTTATCAGTAAAAACACTTCAGACAGCAATCCTCCCAACTTCGCGATAGGTCCCTCTCGCCCGATTGGCACACCAAAACCGATACTTACAGAAGATAGAATTAAAACCAAATATCCTTTGAAAAAAGAGAATTTCCCTGTCATGAAAGATATTTTTTTGCTATTTCATCTATTGTTACATTTGATTGATTTATCAACAATTTTGTTATCAGATAATTTGAAATATAAAAAAGAAAGGGCATAGTTAAAAGGTAAAAATAGTTAGAGTGAAAAACATCAACCATACTATATATAAAGGAAAAAAATTTAACAAAAAAACGAAATAAAAAAGCTGAAACTCCTCCTATTATACCAATTATCATAGGAATAATAAAAAAGTGTAAAAGCTCTTCTAATATCATTTTTTACTATCTGTATTTTGTATTATATGTGATTTGAAATCTTTTAAACTCCCTGCGAAAATATTTTCCTGCCCTAGATACATACTATATCCAAAACTTGTAAGATAGCTGGTAATAACGGCTGCTGTCATTGGTATAACCACATCATCATGGCTCATCTCTGTAATCATAACAATAGCGGCAAGCGGTGTTTTAGCTGCTGCTGAAAGTGCTGCTCCCATACCGGCAAGTGTAAACATCACTAACTGACCTGAAAACATGTGTCCAAATATATTTCCAAGAGCTGCCCCTATAATCAATACCGGTAAAATTAATCCTCCGGGGATTCCAAAACCCAAAGTAAAACATGTAATCATAATAGTGAAAGTGATTATTATCATATCCGTAGAAATTGGAAAATTTACTTGTGCCAAGTTTGAAAGAATTTTCATATGCACAGGAGCTGAAAGAACATCTACATTATTTGTCAGATAAACAAGACCTACCATAAATGGAAGTGCTAACAAAGTACCAATAATCGGCTTTCTATTTGCTGGAATTATCCTTGCAATCTTTACAGAAAAGTGAAACATAAGTGTATAAATATATATCGTAATAGATATAAAAAAACCCATAGCTATGATGTAAGGTATGCTACTTAGTGTCCAAACAGCCCTGCTTGTAAGTTGTATAAAGGCATGACTGCCTCTAAAAAATGAAAAAGTAAGATAACTTACAATGGAAGCTACTATCATTGGAATAAAAGGGCGATAATTAAAATCATACATATTTTCAAGCTCCATAGCAAAAATAGAACTTCCTAAAGGTGCCTTTAAAAGTGCACCTGTAAATGCTCCGCCGCCTATGAGTCCTAGCATATTTTTAAATTTTTTACTAAATCCATCAGATTTGCCAACCCATTCACCAATACCAATCCCCAAGAAAAAGGAAGGTCCTTCACGACCAGCTATAAATCCACCCGAAAGTGTAAGAATAGATATAATTAACTTATATATTAGTGATTGAATCCTGAGATATTTTTTGCCTTTTAAGTGCAATATGGAAAAACCTATACCAGGGCCGCCGACTTCAGGATTTCTTTTCATAGCTTGCCCTACAATGATAGCTACAAACAGAGGATAAATAAAAAGGTATATAATATTTATTGATAAAAAATTATTGATATCAACGACAATCAAATCCATAAATGATGCGATTACACCCGTAGTTATACCGACTGCAATAGCATAAGGCAACCATCTACCCAGAAAAAACAATATGGATATAGAATCAATTTTTATATTTAGTGGACATAAGTTTTCTTTGCAAGTTCTTTTGAAATGCTTAAAAACTTGTATATTTTTGTTACCAAAAACTAAATAAACACAAAAATCTCTTATTTTTTTCATAACAAGCACCTATGATGTTATTACAATAGCACATTTCTTCTTAAATTATTATTTGTTTATCATTTTAAGAGACCACTGCACAGTAGTGGTCTCTTAAAGGAAGATTTGATTAGTCTAAATATTCTTCTTCGCAAAAACTAGATAGATTTATATTTTCGAAAGACTTTCTCACGGATGTGAAGAGGGAATGATTTTCTTCTTCCATTTTTCTCAACATCTCTTTTGTTTTAGCTCTAGCTACTGGCATTTTTATATCAAACCTCATGCTAGGACATGCCTCATCTGTTATGAGAGGCATATTGGCTTCTTTGGCTTGCTCTATGAGTTGTCTTTCTCTTACATGTATCAGTGGACGAATTACTACTAAACCATTTTTAGCACTGTAAATTGGTGGCATTGAGCGAAGAGCACCATTATATGAAAAATTCATAAAAAAACTTTCTACTGCGTCGTCTAGATGATGACCAAGGGCAAGTTTATTATATCCGTTTTCAAGAGCGTAAGTGTAAAGAGCACCTCTTCTCATTCGTGAGAAAAAGCTACAAAATGATGAGTTTTGCCTTATCTTTTCTTTTGCCAAGTCATATATCTTTGTGTCATATATTTTATGAGGTATGTTTTCTTTTATGCAGTAATCTTGAAGAATTTCTAAATTTTCACCCATACCATAAGACACAGTGACTGTTTGAAACTCAAAATTAAATGGTGCAACTCGCTGCATATGCTTTATCACATGTGCAAGTGTTAACGAATCTTTTCCTCCGCTGAGACCCAGGAGTATCTTATCTCCCTCTTTTATAAGACCGTATCTTGCATTTGTTCTTCCGGTGATTCTCAGTAGTTTTTTACTTAAGTTTGTCATCTATCACTTTATCTATCATTGAGATTATAAAATCTGCACTTATTTTTGCAGAAGATGCTAAAAACTCATCAAAATTAAAACTTGCATCCATATCAGCAGCATCACTTATTGAGCGGAGTATAAAAAAAGGAACATTTAAAGCGCTACATGTAAGGGCAACTGCTGCCCCTTCCATCTCTAGAGCACCAGCATGAAAAGTCTTCTCTATCCACTCTTTTTTTGCAACATCACATATAAACTGATCTCCTGTTGCTACGATAGTTTCTTTTAATGGAATATTTTTTTTACTAGCCACAAATTTTGCTATACTTATCAAATTTTTATCCGCTTCTTCATATACTGACCCTTCCGGTACATACCCATAAGGATGACCAAAAGCAGAAATATCCAAATCATGTTGGGCTAATTTAGTTGCAACCACCAAATCACCTATTTTCAAATCATTACCGATTGCTCCCGCTACTCCACTAAATAAGAGTTTTTCACAGGCAAACTTTTCTATCATAGTTGCTGCAGTTATTGTGGCATTTACTTTACCTATCTTGCTATAAGCTATAACAATCTCATTGTCTCTATATGAAACCAGATAATATTTGTTTTTTGCATATTCTATAGTTTCATAATTTTTATAATATTTCAAAAGTGGTTCTATCTCTTCGGGCATTGCCCCCATAATGGCTAATTTCATAAATTGTCCCCTTTGATAAGAGCAAAGCTCCCATCAAATTCCACGCGACTAAAGCACGAAGTAAACTTCTGTAATTTTACTCTATTGTCCCCTTTGATAAGAGCAAAGCTCCCATCAAATTCCTCGCGACTAAAGCACGAAGTAAACTTCTGTAATTTCATTTGACTCTTCTTTCTAATAATTAGTATTGTCTAAGTAGATATTTCTGAGTATCAGATAATTTTTTGTTGATACTGATTTCTATTTTTTCTTCTTCAAAGAGTTTGGCTTTTTTTACAATTTGTGCTTTTGGATTCACAACGCATGAACCTCCCCAAAAACCCAAACCATCCTCAAAACCAACTCTATTTGTAAATACCACATGTGAACCGCTTAAAAGCGCTGTTGAACACAGTAGGGATTCCCATTGTTTTTGGATTAAAAGTTCATCATCTTCAAATCCTCTTGCAGGCGAATTTGATATGACTATCACAATATCAGGTTTACAACTTGCAATTTTTTCTATAACTGAAGCATTATATAACTCTTCGCATATCACAACAAACGATTTTCCAAATTTTGTGTCAAATGATTCTACTCCATCACCTCTAAAGAAAAATCGTGCTTCTTGGAAAAGGCCATAATTAGGAAGTGCGGTTTTACGATGAATTTTTAATATTTTACCACTTGAACAGTAAAATGCACTATTGTAAAATTTATTTTCCTCTTTTAAAACAGCGCCAAAAACCAAATCGCAAGAGTCAGAAAATTTAGCAAATTCTTCTATCTCGTTTAAACTATAAGCGTCTTCAAAAACTGCATCTTTCAACAGGTAACCATTTAATGCAAGTTCGGGAAATATTATTAAATTACTCTTTTTATCAATCCCATTAAAATAATCAGAAAATTCTTGAGGAGTAATTTTTTTAAGTTTTGGAGATATTTGCAAAAGAGTTAACTTCATTTACTGAAATCCAATATCGCTTTATCCAATGAACTCATATCAATTATAGATATAGTCTCTTTCTTGGTTATTTTTCTGTTTATTCCTTTTAAAACCGTTCCGCCAAATTCTATAAATTTATCCACTTCATCTTCTATATTTTTAATAGATTTTTTATATAAAACAGGTTTTACTAATTGATCAGACAAAAGTCTAATAGCTTCACTTTTTGTATTATAAGGTTTAGTTGTAACATTTGAAATAATAGGGGCACTAAAAGTATCTTCTATAAATTTATCCAGGCAAACACTAAGTTTTACTTGGGCACTTGCTAAAATAGGACAATGGCTTGCAACTGACATATTTAAAACAATAGCTCTTCTAGCACCTTTGTTTTTAAATACACTCTCCATATCTTTTAAATCATTTTTATCACCAGCCAATACTATTTGCCCATCGCAATTATAATTTGCACTCCATATCTTTTTTCCTTCATTTTGAGCAATTTTTACAAGATTTTCAGTAACTTCGTCGCTTAAACCAAGAAGTGCCATCATGCCAGCATTTTTGCCTTCACAAGCCTCGCTCATAAGCAATCCTCGACTATATACTAAATCTATTGCATCAAGATAGTCTATCGCTCCACTCGCACAGACAGCAGAAAATTCTCCTAAAGAGTGTCCTAAAAAAAACTTTGGCTCTACTTTGACTTCAAGAGAAAATAACTTATACGCAATACAACTAACAAGCAATATAGCCGGTTGTGCAAATTGAGTAAGTTCCAATTTATCATTATGTCTAAAGAGCAAATTTTCAAAATCTATATTTAACCTAGCACTAGCTTCTTGAACCATCTCTTTCGCAAGAGTAGAATTATCAAAAAAATCTTTACCCATGCCTATCTTTTGACTACCTTGCCCTGGAAATATAGCTGCATATCTCATATTTTTCCTTCATCTAACTTGTAATTATTTATTTTTTTTCTAAGTGTGTTTCTATTTAATCCAAATGCTTTGCTCATTGCAAGCTGTGAGCCAAATTTTTCAAATCCACTTTCAATTAAGGGAATGTCAAAAAGATACAATAATTCTCTATAGTCATCTCCTCCACCTATTTTATTAAATAAAAAATTCTTCATCATCTCCATTATATCGTCTTTCTCAATTTCATCCATAAAATAACTTTTATAGATAGATTTCTTTAATGAATAACAATTTTTGCTCAAATCAATTTTAATTTTGTTAAAATCGAATTCTTTAGATAAGTTGCCAAAAATCTCTTTTGCTTCAGAAAAAAATTTCTTTGAAAGCATCTGTACATCCTCCAACCTCTCGCGTAGAGGAGGAATATTAATTTTTAAACTAAAAAATTCATCTTCAATTTTACTATCTATATTTTTTCTGCTAGTAGCTATAATTTTATTTTTTGAGTTACTTAAAATATCTTTTATTTTAGCAAAATTATTTATTTCACTAAAATTTTTGATAATTAATTTTTTATTTGTATCTATTGCACTAATTAATTCTTTATAATTTGAACCATCTATTATATATCCGTCTTCATATATATATTTTGCTAGGCTTTTCTTACCAACTCCAATTTCACCGGTAATAAGAACATTTAAACTTAAACTTTTGAGTAGATTAGCAGATTTTAGGGCTTCAAGCGAAGCCCTGGATTTAGCAATGTAGCTATTATCAGCCACAACACCCGCCGTTGTCTTCGTCTGAGCAACAAGTGTCTGCTTGTGAATCTTCTGTAGTGTGACAACTGTCACCTGTTCCACATCCGCAACCACCACCTTCTGGTGCGCCTACATAACCTTGTATCAACTCTTGTGCTGTTGCATCTCTTACTTCAGTAACACTAAGAACAAATAATAAATCTTTACCGGCTAACGGGTGATTAAAATCTACATTGACATTTTCATCATCAAAACTTTTTACAGTTACTTGAACTGTTCCACCATCTTCACCTTGTCCATAGAGAGTCATACCTTCTTTTAATTCTAATCCGGCAAACTGTTCTTTTGGTAAGGTTTGTACTGCCTTTTCGTCATATTCACCATATGCATCTTTAGCAGAAACTCTTACTTCCTCATTGTCATTTAGAGATAATTTCATAATTTCACTCTCTAAACCTGGTATAATTTGTCCTTTTCCTACGATAAATGAAAGAGGTGCAGCGTCAATATTAGAATCTAAAATATCGCCGTTATTAGCATCTTTCAATTCATATTGAATAGAAACAACTTGATTTTCGTTTATAGCCATAAAAACTCCTTAGCTTGTATACAACGAACGATTTTAGCATAATCTTTTTTTATATTCCCTTAGATATAGATATTAGAGACTCTCTTAACTATTTTTTTAGACTTTTAGCTTCTTTCGAAGTTGGATAATTACTCTTTAATACATTGAAAAATTTTGAGGCTTCTCTGTTTTTTTTGAGTTTACTTAAACTTATACCAGTATGATATAAAAGTGTTGGTATGTATGATGCTTTGTCATATAAAGCGATGCTTCTTTTATAATAAACTATAGCTTGGTTATACTTCTTTTGAAAATATGATATTTCACCTAATTTAAAATTACTTCTTGCTGGTTTATATCTCATACTGACTAATTTTTTAAATCTAACAGTGGCTTCTTCGTATGATTTATTTTTAAAAAACTTATCTGCCTCACGAAATAATTGTGCTCCAGTTTTACCAGACACGGAGTTTTTTTGACTTAGTTTTTTAACTAATTTATTAAACTCATCTTTGGATACATAATTTGTATTTATAGAGTCTATCAGAGAGCTTAGTTCGGCTAATACACTTTTAATTTTTTCTTGATTTTCGTTTTGCGAAGTTATATTATCACTTAGTTGTTGCTTAAGATCATCAATTTCATTTTGTAGATTTTCTATCGTATTGCTTTTGTTATTATCGTTGCCAATTACATCATTTATTCTGCTGTCTATTCTTCCTATTTTATTACTGATGGATTCCGTAACAGTTCTAGTTCCATCAAGCTTTTCTTGTAGTTGATTATAATTAAGCTGCATTATCTTAATCTGTTTTTCTAGCGATTTAACACTTTTACTATTTTGTACAATTTTTTCTCACTAGCGCTTAAGCCATAGGGATTATCACTGTCTAAGTTGCCTGCTCCATAAACGGAGGGTTCAGCTGAAAACAGTACAATAGGTATCAAAACTATAAAAGCTAATATTTTATTCATAAGTCTTCTCCTTTAAACAAGGGATATATTTCGAAGTATTTGAGAGATGTGGTCATGCAAATACTACATGACCCTATATGTCTATATTTATGGTAATAATTTAAATTCTACTCTTCTATTTTCAGCCCAACAAGCTTTTGTGTGTTCTGTACAAACAGGATTGCTTTCACCATAACTTACAAGCATAATTCTATCAACTGCTACGCCTCTAGCACCCAATGCATCTTTAACACTTTTAGCTCTTTTCAAACCTAAAGCATAATTATACTCATCAGTACCCCATTCATCACAGTTTCCTTCAAGCTTAACTGATAAATTCTGTGCTTTATCTCCATCCCAAATAGTAGCACTGCTTGCAACAACTGGTTTCATATCTTCTCTGATATTATATTTATCAAAATCAAAGTTAACTGGTCTCAACTTTGATTCCAAATTTGCAATTAAATACTTAACTGCATTTTCATTATTTTCAGCCATAGAATTGCTACTCATACTATTTGAATCCATGTTACTTGCATTCATACCATTTGCATTTGTATTACTTACTTTTTCCATTTTTTGATTTTTAGTTGTCATGTCTACATCAGGATTTTTTTGACTACATCCTGTAAATAGCAAAACAGCTACACTCATACTAGCTAGAACCAATTTTTTCATCATTACCGCCTTTTATTTTATTTTCCACGACATTTTAACATATTTTTTTAAAATTACCAATCAATTGACTGAATTTTACCTACTTTCAATGGAAAAAGAAAGCTTTTATTTGAATTTAGCCTTATAACTCCCAATGAACTTTGATTCTTAAAGTGTTTTATAAACAAAATCGTATCTTTATCTTTTGCAAATCTAGGATAAAGATTTTTCCCGCTAGCTGTTAGTTGTCTGATATAGTCAGTTTTAGTAGATATGAGATATAAATTAAAAACATTGTTGCCAAATTCGCTCTCACCTTCTCTACTTGAATAAACAATATAATTATCAATAGCAGAGACTGAGTTGTTATTTTTTCCATGATAAACCATTTGTTCAACACCACCATGTCCACCAATTTTTTTTGAAAAAATATTAGGATATCCTAGTCTGTCTGGAACAAAAATTATTTTTTTATCATTATCTATAAAATTGCCATTAACATCAATTCCGGAATATTTTGTAATTCTTTCTAATTGTTTAAATCTAAGATCATATAAAAAGATATCTGCCTGGTCTTGCGGAGCCATTGTCAGCAACAGTTTCTCTCCATCATTTGAAACATCAGAACAAACTAACATACCTTTTCCTGTTATAATTTTTCTTCGTTCACCGCTATTTAAATCTACTCTATACAAAGTTGGCAGGTAACCACTGTAAGATGTGTAATAAAAAGCATCTTGGAGTTTATTTGCCCATTTTGGAAAAATATTTAAGCCGCCTTTTACAATTGTCTTTTGAAAACTTAATGTATAATCTGAAACTACTATTTCCGATTCTCTTTTACCTGTATATTTTGCAAAAAGAACAAATTGCTCCATCCACTTTATACTAGGTGCCCCTATCAAATCATTCGTATTCACTATTATTCTATGAGCTAAAAATGGAAATCTTTTTCTTTGTTGCATCTTATAATTTGTTTCATTTCTAACTTCACCACTACTGGCATTGATTAATTTTACATTTGCTATCAGTGAATTACCAACTGTTACTAATCTAAATCTTAAGATTAAATCAACACTCTCTTTACTTAGAAAATTTTCACCAACACCTCCGCTATAGCTACTTGTCATATACTTATCTAACGGTCTAAAATGAGCACTGACTCGCAAATCTCCAACTAATAATTTATAAAATTTTTTCCTTAGGTATATGTCTTCACTACTATCACTAGCATCTTGAACTGCAATTTTAGGTAGGGTATCTAATTTTTTTACAATCTCCACAGTTGCATCATATGCAAAAAGCGAATAAGTAACAAATAGCAACAATAATAATTTTTTAATCATTTCTTATATCCTTAAATTCAACTTGTAGCTGAAATATCTCACCCTCAGTAAATGGTGGAAACTCTTTGTCCTTCATCTCTTCTAAAAAATCTACTAATTTAGAATTGAATTCATCATTATATGAAAGTTTTACTATTTTATAACTAAAAGTTCCAATTTTATCTATAAAAATTTCAACTGTGGCACTATTGCCTGATACTGTATCTATTGTATTTTGCCAATTTTTATACAAAATTTGCTGAACTTTACCACGAAATTTATCATAGATACCATTTTTGCTTGATTTTATATTTTGAGGACTCTCAAAGCTTAAAGATTCTACAAGCTTTTTTGCAATATCTCTCTTTTTAGGTTTTTCAATGTTTACTTTAGATTTTACTTCTTTTTTTCTACTTTGCTGTGCCATATCAATTTTTTGCTCAATTATTTTTTTAGTATCTATTTTTTTAAATAAACCCTGAAGTGATACTTTTTTTTGCACTTTAGGAGATACTTTTTTAGGTTTTGGTTTTGTAGTTATAGGTTTTGGTTTTTCAATATTTTGTTTCTTAACTATTTTTTTTCGTGGTTTTATATTTTTTTTATGTTTTCTCTCAACTAGAGTGATATCCAATATATTATCTTTTTTTATCGTATAGTCAACATTTTTTCTAGCTTTATCTTGGAGATAAAAAGCGAGTAATAACAATACAGTCAAATAAAGAATTGAAGCGAGAATAAAGCCAACTAAGTTATATTTATTAGACCTATCTGGCATATTTTATCCATTTGTTTCTAAAGATACTTTAGTAAAACCAGCTTCTTTTACACTTTTTAAAACATACATTACATCTTTGTATTTTAATGATTCATCTGCTTTGATATAGACCTGTGAGTTTGGATCATATTTGCCTTTCATCATAGTAAAATTATCTGCAAATTCACTAAGTAAAAATGTGTCTTTTTTAATATAAACTTTTCTGTCACTACTGATACGAATTTCAAGCTCAGGTACTTTTTTCACTATGGCTGATCTGGTACCATTAGGAAGTGTAATTTTCTCTTGATAGACCATAGCGGGGGTTGTCACCATTAAAATAGCGAGAAGAACAAGCATAATATCAACCAATGGCGTGATATTTAATTCAGGATTGTCATTCCAGTCAATCATACTTGTTGCGTATCTTTTACAATCTTTTCATTGTTACTAAGTAGCAAATCTATCTCTCTTTGAACTGCAACTACAACTTCGTAAGATTTTCTCTTTAAAAAAAGATGTGTACTATATGCCGGAATAGCCACGAATATACCTGCAGCAGTTGCAATCAATGCTTCACTAATAGCCGGTGCTATTATGCCTAACGAGGCACTTCCACTCTGTCCTAAGCCACTAAAAGTATCTAAAATTGACACAACTGTGCCGAACAATCCAATAAAAGGAGAGGTGGACGCTATCATAGATAACATCCATAATCCATTTGTAGCATTCTTTTCTGCTACACTCTTACACACATTTAAAAGATTTAATGAAGTATTTATTTTGCTTGTACATTTTCTTAAAATAGAGTCGTCTCTTACATTTTTAGCACCCATTAGCATAGATTCTAAAGAGTTTCTTTCTGTTTTTAACCAAGAATTCAGATAAAAATATCTACTAATTAAAATTCCAAAAGTTGTAACAAAATAAAAAGAGAGCCATATTAAAACAAAAAATGTAATATAGCTACTTCTTGATATATAATTTATCAACAAATCAGCTGCAGACATATTTTAGTACTTCTTGCTTTTCAAGATATTATCTATTTTTGCTTCAGCCATCGCAATTGCAACATCAGAGTCACTCATGCTATCTATAAGTTTTTTAGCAGACTCTATAGATTTTGCTATCTCACTTTCATTCTCTCCTACAATAGCCACTGCACCATCGGCTAAAATTGTAACTTTTGTTTCATCTATCTCCGCATGTCCCCAGTCAACTGCCACAATTTCATGCTCACCGTTTGTAAGTTCTATATCAATTACGCCTGTTTTTAATAATGATACCAAGGAAGCATGGTGAGGGAGTACTCCAAACTCACCTTCGCTTCCCGGAAGAGTTACGCTTTTAACATTATTGGCAAATATTTGACCCTCTGGCGTGACTATCTCTAATCTCAATGTTTCCATAATAATACCTTATATAAAGCTTACTTATTTTTTAATTTTTCAGCTTTTTGCTTAACTTCCTCAATATTTCCTACCATATAAAAAGCAGCTTCTGGTAGATCATCATATTCTCCGTTGATTATGCCTTTGAAACCGGCTATTGTCTCATCTAATGATACATATTTACCAGGACTTCCTGTAAATACTTCGGCAACAAAAAATGGTTGAGATAAAAATCTTTCAACTTTTCTTGCTCTATCAACTACGAGTTTATCCTCTTCTCCTAACTCATCCATGCCTAGTATAGCTATAATATCTTGCAAATCTTTATACTTTTGAAGCACTGCTTGTACATCACGAGCTACTTCATAATGTTCATTTCCTAAGATATGTGGACTTAACATTCTTGATGTTGAATCAAGAGGGTCAACTGCCGGATATATACCTTTTTCTGCGATAGATCTATTTAAAACAGTAGTTGCATCTAAGTGTGCAAAAACAGTAGTAGGAGCAGGATCAGTTAAGTCATCTGCAGGAACATAAACAGCTTGAACTGAAGTGATAGAACCAGTTTTTGTAGATGTAATTCTCTCTTGCAATCTTCCCATTTCACTAGCAAGTGTAGGCTGATAACCAACTGCACTTGGAATTCTCCCAAGAAGAGCTGACATCTCAGCACCACTTTGAGAAAACCTAAAGATATTGTCTATAAACATCAAAACATCCAAACCTAATTCATCTCTGAAATACTCAGCCATTGTAATACCAGTAAGAGCAATTCTGTTTCTTGCTCCCGGAGGCTCACTCATCTGACCATAGCACAATGCAACTTTATCAAGTACATTTGATTCTTTCATTTCATGATAAAGGTCATTTCCTTCTATTGTTCGTTCACCAACACCCGCGAATACTGAATAACCACTATGTTTAAAAGCAACATTATGAATAAGCTCCATGATAATAACCGTTTTACCGACTCCAGCCCCTCCAAACAATCCAACTTTTCCACCTTTTGCATAAGGAGCCAAAAGATCAACAACTTTAATTCCCGTCTCAAAAATTTCACTCTTTGTGCTTAATTCTTCAAATGGTGGTGAAGATCTGTGTATGGACCATCTTTTTTCAGTTTTTACTTGCTCTTTTAAATCTATAGGTTCACCTATAACATTAAACATACGACCTAAAACTTCTTCTCCCACAGGCACAGTTATTGGTGAGCCTAAAGCCTTAGCAGTAGTACCTCTTGTTAAACCCTCACTAACATCCATAGCGATTGTTCTCACTCTATTGTCACCTAAGTTTGCGGCAACTTCTAAGATTAAATTGTGTTCTTTTCCTTCAACGCTATAATTTACCTCAATCGCCTCATTAATCTCAGGAAGGTATCCGTCAAAATCGACATCAATAACCGGACCTTTGATTTGGCTTATTATCCCATTCATATTCATAGAATATTCTCCTTTTAGTTTTTAAAACAGTTTATTTCATTGATTCAACACCACTGATAATCTCTATTAATTCAGTAGTGATTGACTCTTGTCTAGCTTTATTATATGCTAGTGTTAATTTATGCACTCTTTCGCTTGCATTATTTGTTGCATTTTCCATAGCTTGCATTCTTGCACTATGTTCTGCCGCAAGTGAATCTATAAGTGCATAATACATATTGTACTCAAAATATTTTTTCATCAATGAGTTTAATATAGTTTCATCTTCAGCAGGTTCCAACTCCATCATTGATAATGATTCACTCTCTTTTCCATCTGGTTCTTCTATCGGAACTACATCAACTACTCTTAGTTCTTGCGAAATCATATTTTTATAACCGTTATGAACTAAAATAACCTTATCGGTGACTCCGTTTTCAAAATCACTAATAGCTTCATTTATTATCTCACTGGCTTTTTCATATGTTGGAGATGAACTAACACCAACATTGTTAGTTAATAGCTCTATTCCCTGGAATTTAAAAAAATCAATTCCTTTTCTGCCTATTGCCCTTAGCCTAACTTTGACTTTTTTATCTTTGTATTTTTTCATCAGAGTTTGCACTTGTTTAATAGTTTGTATATTAAAACCTCCACACAATCCCTTATCGGCTGTTACAAAAACAATATCAACTTTTTCTATATCATTTTTAATATCAAAATAGTGGCTATCAATACCACCAACTTTGTATTTGTTTATTTTGTGAGAAATATCAGATAAAACTTCATTGATTTTTTCCGCATAAACTCTAGATTTTTTAGCTGCTAACTCTGCTCGTTTTAACTTTGCAGTAGAGACAAGCTTCATAGCTCTAGTAGTTTTTTTGGTGTTTTCAACACTTTTAATTTTTCTTTTTATCTCTTTAAGGTTTGCCATAGCTTATCCTTACTTAATCGCAAATGTTGCTTTGAACTCACCAATTGCGCTGTTTAACAATTCTTCAATGTCTTTATCTAAAACTTTTTTGGTTCTTATTTGTTCTAGTATTTGTGGATATTTAGCTTCAATAAAAGGAAACAGTTCATCTTCAAATTTGGTAACTAGTTTAACATCTATATCATCCAAGAAGCCTTTTGCCCCCACATAAATAGCTACAACTTCATTTTCAACAGGAAGTGGCGAATAAGGAGGTTGTTTTAAAATCTCAACCATTCTTTGACCTCGTTCAAGCTGGTTTCTACTTAATTCATCCAAATCACTTGCAAATTGAGCAAATGCTTGAAGTTCACGGTATTGAGCCAAATCAAGTCTTAGTGTTCCCGCTACTTGTTTTATAGCTTTAATTTGAGCAGAACCACCAACCCTAGAAACTGATAATCCAACATTAATAGCCGGACGAATTCCAGAGTTAAACAAATCTGTTTCTAGGAATATCTGTCCATCAGTAATAGAAATAACATTTGTCGGAATATATGCAGAAACATCACCCGCTTGAGTCTCGATAATAGGAAGTGCAGTTAAACTACCACCCCCTAAATCATCATTTAGTTTTGCAGCTCTTTCAAGAAGTCTTGAGTGAAGATAAAAAACATCACCAGGATAAGCTTCACGACCAGGAGGTCTTCTTAAAATCAAAGACATTTCACGATAAGCAACAGCATGCTTGCTTAAATCATCATATATAATTAATCCGTGTCTTGCACTATCTCTAAAATATTCACCCATTGTCACACCGGCATAAGGCGCAAGATATTGTAGAGTTGCAGAATCAGCAGCACCAGCAGCTACGATTATAGTATATTCCATAGCACCATGCTCTTCAAGTTTTTTAACTACTTGAGCTACGGTCGATTCTTTTTGCCCGATTGCTACATAAATACAAATAACATCCTGTCCCTTTTGATTTATAATAGTATCAATTGCAACTGTCGTTTTACCGGTTTGCCTATCACCAATAATAAGCTCTCTTTGGCCTCTTCCAATAGGAACCAATGCATCAATTGCTTTAATTCCTGTTTGAAGTGGCTCATGAACTGATTTTCTTGCCATAATACCAGGTGCTTTTTCTTCAACAAATCTAGTTTCTACCGTTTCAATAGGTCCTTTCCCATCTATCGGATCACCCAATGGATTAACAACACGCCCAATAAGTGCATCCCCCACAGGAACACTCAAAAGCTTACCTAGTCTTTTTACAGAAGTTCCCTCTTTTACATCAGTTGAATTTCCCATAATAACCACACCGACACTTGATTCATCAAGGTTTAGCGCTATTGCTCTTTCACCTGTTTCAAATTCAACCATCTCTCCAGCCATAACATTTTTAAGTCCATAGACATTTGCAACACCATCGGCTATAGATATAACCTTACCTGTCTCTTCAACATCCACATTTAATTCAAAATTTTCAATACGCTCTTTAATGATCGAACTGATCTCATCAGCTTTCATTTTTGCTCCCACAAATTACTCCTTAACTTCTTTTTTATTTATATTGCTTTTAAAATGTACTCAGACATTTGTGCTTTTAATCGCTCTAGCGAAAAGCTCACTTCTAAACCTAAATCATCAATCTTAACTTTTACACCCGGATACTCTGCGGTTGATTTATGTAACTTGATAGTAGAATTAAATTTTTTACTAAAATTATCTTCCAAAATTTTTATTTTCTGTTCACTTATATCAAAATCACACATAACAACTCCATTAAACTGATTACTATTAACTGCCTCTTGATATTTTAGTTCATAACAAATTTCAGGAATTAATTCTAGACGATTATTTTCGCTAAGTAATTTTAGAAAATTTATAAATTTTACATTGCTGTTTACATTTAAAGATAAAATAAACTCTTCTCTCTTGGCTGAATCAATATCAGGTGAATTTATGATATTTGTAAACTTTTTTACTTTACAGGCGCTTGAAAGCTCTTCTAGACTTATATGAATCTTTTTTAGTTCAGTTTCATCAAAACTTTTTATTAGTGCTTTTACATATTTTCTTGCTAATTGATTACTCATTATGCAACCTTTTTCATGACGATATCTAACAACTCATCTTTTTTTAACAATGATGAATCTTTTGCAAATACATCATCTAAAACTTCGGAAATAACTGCTCTGGTCATTTTTCTTCTTTCGATAGATATCTGATCATCAAAACTTTTTTCTAAATTTTCTATATCCATTTTATGATTTTCTAAAATCTTAGCTTTTAAAATCTCTGTCTCATTTTTAGATACTTCCATAATTGAAATAGCTTCAATCTTTGCTTTTTCAATCAATTCTTTTGCTCTGTTTTTTTGATTACTGGATTCTTTTAACTTCTCTTGGATGGAATTTAATCTATCTGCTATAGAATTTTTTCTTCCATTAAAAAAATCTTTTACGGGATTTGCAACAAAGTAGTATAAAATGGCTGCAAAAATCAAAAAGTTTACTGTTCTTGGAATAATATCCGTACTTTCAGCACCTTCGCTCCCGCCTGATGCATAAACAAAAGCAGGTAAAATCAAAAGTAATATGTATAATAGTTTTTTCATTTTTATTCTCCTAAATTTGTTCAAGTTTTGCTTTAACGGTAGCACGAAATTCTGGCATTTGTTCTTGTAAAGCTTTTTTTAACTCTATTTTTTGCATATCTAATTCTCTCAAAAACTGAGAATATTTACTCTCTAGCTCATTCTTTTTATCTTCTAGCTGTTTTAAGGCTTCATCTTTCACAATCATCAAAGCAGATTCTTTTAATTCATTGGCTTCCGTTTTAGCTTTTAAAACAATACTCTCAGCATCTTTTTTAAAAGTTGCAACCTCATCATCATTCTTCCCTGCATTATCCAAATCTCTCTTTATGGATTTTTCTCTATTTTCCATAAAGCCCAAGAGTGGTTTGTATAATGTCTTATTTAAAATAACAATTAAGACTAAAAAAATAACACCAGTTACTAATAAAAGTGCTGGTATAATATCTAACATATTCTTTCTCCTTTTCTCAAATATTTTTCATATAATTCAAAAACGCTAAGATTTTAACATAAATATTTATATTATTTCATTAAATTAAGAAAATTATAACAATTTATCAAAAAATTTATCTATTTTTTCTTGATCATCCAATACAACAGTTATACTATTTTTACCTATTTTACTTTTGAAACCTATTTCATTTAACTTAATCTTGATGCTTTTAAGATTATCTCGAAACGGCTCATTTTTTTTCTCTTGTGTTTTATGGGGAATACTGTTGGATTTAATTTTTTTCACTAAAATTTCAGTATCTCTTACACTTAATTTTTGCCCTAAAATTGTGTTTACAATATTTTCTTCATCTTTGCTTGATAACCCTACTATGATTTTAGCATGTCCTTGAGATAATCTACCATTTGATAAAAGTTTTTTTGTTTCATCACTTAAAGATAGCAATCTTATTGTATTGGTTATCTGTGTTCTGCTTTTATGGATAATTTCTGAAAGACCTTCTTGAGTAATTTTATACTCTTCAATCAACTCTTTGTATGAAACTGCTAATTCTACTGGATTTAAATCTTCTCTTTGTATATTTTCTATTAAAGCTAATTCTCTCAGGTTTTTAGATTCAATATCTGCAATTATTGCTCTTATTGTTTTAAATCCAGCTATTTTAGTAGCTCTTAATCTTCTTTCACCTGCCAATAAAACAAATTTATCATCTTTTTCAATGACTATAATTGGCTGGAGAAGACCATGCTTTTTGATTGATTCACTAAGTTCATTAAGTGCCTCTTCACTAAAATATGTTCTTGGTTGGTATGGATTTGGTGAAATTAAATCTACTTCTATCTCTCTAATTAATTCGCTGGAATCATCCAAATCTTGTCTGTAAGCATCTTCAACATCATCTATGATGGCACTAAGTCCTCTACCTAAAGCTTTTTTTGCACACATATTAGCTGGCCAATATAGAGTTTGCTAAATTTTGATATGCTAGAGAACCTGCTGACTTTATATCATATAAGATTATAGGTTTTCCAAAACTAGGGGATTCTGCCAATTTTATATTTCTTGGAATTACAACATATGATGAAGATTTTTTATCTCTAAATAGTTTTCCTTTAAAATGCTGCTTCAGATCTGCGAAAACTTGTTTTGAAAGATTATTTTGAGTGCTATACATTGTTGGTAAAAAGCCTTTTATCTCAAGTTTTGGATTTATAGTTTTTTTGATTAATTTTACAGTATTTAACAGTTGCGCAAGACCCTCTAATGCAAAAAATTCACACTGTATAGGGATTATAACCGAATTTGCAGCACTTAATGCATTTATCGTTATGCTTCCTAGTGCAGGTGGAGAATCTATGATAATATAATCATATTGATCTTTAATCTCTTTGATTTTGTTTTTTAAAATTAATTCCCTACCTTTTGTTTTTGCATCATAAAACTCTTTTTCAACCCCAACTAAACCAATATTAGAAGGAGCCAAATGAAGTGTTGGCAGTGTAGTTTCAAGTATAACTTGAGAAAGTTTTTTTCTTCCGATTAAGACATGATATATATTGTATTCATAATCACTTCTATGAAAACCTAGTCCCGTAGTAGCATTTGACTGAGGGTCAATATCTATCAAAAGTACTTTTTTCTCAGCAACTGCTAAAGAAGCAGCAAGGTTAACTGCGGTCGTAGTTTTTCCAACCCCACCTTTTTGATTTGCTATAGCTATTATTTCACTCATTTAACTGTCCCCTTTTTCAGGAAGTAAATTCCTAAAAAATTCCTCGCGACTAAAGCACGAGCTGGCGCTCTGTAATATTTCATTTAACTGTCCCCTTTTTCAGGAAGTAAATTCCTAAAAAATTCCTCTCGACTAAAGCACAAAACTGATGTTTCTGTAAATTCATTTTATGTTTGGGCAGAGCCCAAGCAAAATTCCTTGTTGCTTTTGCGTGAGTTATCGCTTTATAGTTTATCATCTTAGACTGTACACCCTTCTTTTATCTAACTCTATCGAACCATCTTCACATAGTTTAGCATTTTTTAAAGATTTTATTTCACTACCCAAGTGAAAAGTAAAATCTCTGCTGTTTTGAAATTCTATCTTATACTTGCTAAAAACCTGCTTCCATGAAATTTTTTTTTCTAGTATCCCCAAAAAGTCACTTACAATTTTTTTGGGCTCTACATGTAAGTCCAAAATACCAAATTCCAGGGGCGATTCTACGATATTTAGTCCAATTGAACCTATGATATTATCACCTATCTTTGTAGTAATTACCCCTCCGATTTTCTTGTCTTTTATATAAAAATCATTCGGCCACTTTATCCATATTTTCGAGCCATACGAGGATAATACTTCTTTCAAAAGATAAGAAAAATATATGGAAATTGAAGCTAATCGCAAATCTTTTGGCAAGTGTTTCTTTTTTACACAAAATGAGCAAAAAAGGTTACCATATTTTCCTTCCCAGGAATTTCCACGACTTCCAACTCCTGCACTTTGATAATCTGTGGCGATTAGAGTTGGTTCTTTAATATTTCCTATTTTTATCTCATTTATTATATATTTATGAGTGGAGTCTAGTTCTTTAAACCAATTTACTACCAATGCCCAGCCTTTTTCCTCTTATATAATCAATAACGCTTATCTCTTTTTTTGACGGTGCTTGTACTTTTAAAATCTCAATGAAACCTACTCTACATGTAACAACTATAAAATCTTTTCCAATCTCTGATATAACTCCTGTTTTTTCATGCATATCCAAGTTTTCTATATATTTCATTTCTTTTATTTTTAGTCCATTATCTAAAAAAATTCCAGGCCAAGGAGTATAGGCTCTATATTTGGTAAAAATTTGATTTGAACTTTCATAAAAACTAAAAAGTCCGTTATCTTTTTTTATTTTAACGCAATATGAAGCATCTGCGTCTGATTGCTGTATCGGTTTTATTTGATTAAAATTTTCTAATACCTTTATAGTTAAATTTGCGGCTGCATAAGAAAGTTCATCAAAAAGAGTATCTACCTTTTTACTTAAAATCTCTACAAAGCGAAATGCTAAAATATCACCACTATCTAAACCTTCTTCCATAAGCATCGCCGTTACACCGGTAAAAAAATCATTGTTTAAAATTGAAGTTTGAATAGGACTTGCACCTCTGTATTTTGGTAAAAGAGAAGCGTGTAAGTTTATGCAAGTAGCAATATTTAATATATTTTTTGGAAGTATTTGACCAAAAGCTGCAACTACGATAAAATCTGGATTATATGAAGCTATTCTTTCCTCTACTTCGTCTTTTCTTAATGTTTTTGGTTGAAATATGTCTATATTAATTTCATTTTCAATCACCCATTTTTTTACATGTGGAGGTGTGAGAATCTGTTTTCTGCCAACAGGCTTATCTGGCTGAGTTATCACTAAAGGAATCTTTATACCTGAATTTATCATCTCTTTTAATATTATTGTTGCATAATCCGGAGTTCCCATAAATACTACACGCATATTAGACCTTTTTATTTGTAAAAAGTGTGCCACCATTGTGAACATCCTCAAGCATATAACTTTTTATGTCACTTAAATCAAATCCACTCGCTATAAACATCTCTTTTCCTCTTTTTAGCAAATATTCAGCAGATTTTAATTTTGTTACAATTCCGCCTGTGGCAAATGCAAACTGAGTCTCACTTTGTATTTCCAACTCTTCTTTATCTATTTTATTAACTATTTTTTTTATAAGAGCATTTGGATTTTGATTTGGATCAGAATCATAATATCCATCTATATCTGAAAGTAAAATCAACAATTTCGCGTCAAAATAGTGGGCAACTCTAGCTGAGAGTTGATCATTGTCACCAAATACCAACTCTTCTGTTGCCGTAGCGTCATTTTCGTTTATAATTGGCAAAATACCATGCTTTATCAAGGTATCAACTGTACATTTAGCATGATAAGTCCTTTTTCTTGAGTCAAAATCATCCGCAGTTAAAAGCAGTTGTGCTGCTATCTTTCCAAACTTTTCTAGTTTTTTATTATAAGTAGCTATAAGTTGAGGTTGACCAATAGCTGCGATTGCTTGACGATTATGAAGCCTGTTTTTATCAAGCTTAAGAAAGGAATAGCCTGCTGCTACCGCTGCTGAAGAAACAAGTATAACTTCATATCTATCCATAAGCTTTACTAAAAATTCTACTAAATTTAGCATTCTGGTTTTAGAAAGTCTATTTTGCTCGCTCAATACATGAGTTCCTACTTTGACAACAACTCTAGTTTTTGATATTCTACTCATCTTCATCTTTTATCTTATAAACTATATCTGCTAAGGCATAATTTAATTTTTCTATATTTATCTTTGCTATTGAAGATATTGGCATTATAAAATATGGTTTTGATTTGTCTCTATCATAAATATCCTGTACAAAAAATTCATATTTTTCACTATTTTCGTCAATGCTTGCTTTTAAATCATTTATATCCAACATCTCCTGGACAAGCTTATTCGTATTTTTAGCATCAAGCGTATCACATCTGGTTAGAGCTATGGCATACTCTCTTTTTGCAAGAGCATGAGAGAAATTATCCAATTCTGCTTTAAGTGTTTCATACTGCTCTTCAATGCTCCTATAACTTGTCACATCAATCATATATAAAAGAAATTCTGTCCTTTCTATATGTTTGAGAAATTGGATTCCTAGTCCTTTTCCATCACTTGCTCCCCCTATGATACCGGGAATATCAGCCATAACAAATGATCTATAATCTCCAACATCTACAACACCTAATTTTGGTGTAATAGTAGTAAATTCATAATTTGCAATTTGTGGAGTAGCGTTTGAGATAATAGAAATAAGAGTTGATTTTCCAACATTTGGAAATCCGACAAGTCCAACATCTGCTATCAATTTTAATTCTAGTTTTACTTCTTTGGTCTCTCCGGGAAGTCCTGGCTGTGCATAGTCCGGTTTTTGATTTGTAGAGCTCTTAAAGTGCACATTTCCAAGACCTCCTTTTCCGCCTTTTAAAAATAAAACTCTTTCTCCGTCTTCCAGCAAATCAAACAGAATTTCTCCGCTTTGTGCATCTATTACCTGTGTTCCTGGGGGAACAATAACATCTGCAGACTCTCCGGATTTTCCATACATCTTTCTTCCCATACCATCTTGACCGTTTTTGGCTTTTATATGCTGTTTCCTTCTAAAATGTGAAAGTGTGTGTGTATTTTTATCAACTTTAAAATAAACATCTCCACCTCGTCCTCCATCGCCTCCGTCTGGACCTCCCTGAATGACATGTTTTTCTCTTCTAAAAGAGACACTTCCGGGGCCACCTTTTCCTGAACTCAATGTCAGCTCGACATTATCTGTAAACATATAATAACCTTTAGTTTTATAAATATTTTATTGATTTTAGAATAATTTTGGATAAATAGCCCTTAAAGAGACTATTTTATTTTGAAGAAGGTGGAGATAACTCCACCTGTTATTTATATTTACGCGGGAACTACAGAAACTTTTTTTCTTAGTTTGTCGTATCTGCCAAACTCTACATTTCCATCTACTAGAGCATATATAGTATGATCATTTCCAATGCCTACATTGTCTCCGGGATGTGTTTTTGTTCCTCTTTGGCGAATTATAATATTACCGGCTCTTACGAACTCTCCGCCAAATTTTTTAACACCTAATCTGCGACCTGCTGAATCTCTATTATTTTGGGTACTACCCTAACCTTTTTTATGTGCCATTTTTTAACTCCTGTTACAAGATGAATTAAGCAGTGATGCTTAAAACTCTCACTTTTGTATATTGTCTTCTAAAACCTCTTTTGAGTTTAGAATCTTTTCTTCTTCTTTTTTTGAAAATAATAACTTTTTTGTCTTTTCCGTTAGCTACTACTTCTAATTCAACTTTTGCGCCATCCACAAATGGAGCACCAACCTTTAGTTCACCTGCATTTACTGCAAGAACTTCAGTAACCTCAATCTTCTCTTTTGGCGAAGCGTCAAGTCTGTCGAGATTTAGATAATCTCCCTCTTGAACTTTGTATTGCTTCCCACCATTTTTAATAATTGCATACATGAGTATGTCCTTTTCTGTGAGAGTTTTATAATCTTTCAATTAAGAGGAGGATTGTAGCAAATTTTACTTTAAGTTAAGTTAAATTCAAGATTTAAATCAAAAAGTATGCTCCAAGCAGCCAAAATTAATTGTTTTTTATTCAACATAATAGTATTATGTATAAAATTCATCAAAAAAAGGAGTCGAAAATGTCAATTGTAAAGGTGATTGAAGTAATTGCGGAATCAGAAAAAAGTTGGGATGACGCGGCTAAAAATGCGATAAAAAAAGCATCAAAAAATGTTAAAAACATTAAATCTATTTATGTAAAAGATATGGAGGCAAAGGTAAATAAAAACAAAATTTTTAAATACCGTATTAATGCCAAAATATCTTTTGTTGTAAAAAAAGGTTAAATTTTTAAATAAAAGAGGATAGGTTATTTCCATGTAACTTATCCCCAACAACTTAATTTTCCCTATACTCTTGCACTTGGTATGTTAGGATATCCGGATGATTTTTCAAACAATCTCCAGACAATCCTGCTTTTTGACATAAATGCGAAAAGAAGAGTTCAAATGTTGGCAACTGCTCCCATACTTGCGGTAAAAAAGTAGCTTGATTTAAACCTAATTTCAGGACTACTCCATCAATTCCCACTCTTAGTCTTGCCCTTAAAATATCAATACTGTCATATATCAGAGGTTCCGGTTTCGATAAGATAGATACTTCTATTTTTATAAGTTTAAACTCTTCCTTGTCTAGTGATTTAAAACGAGGGTCGTTCAAGGCTGCACTTCTTGCATTGTAAATTATATCTTCATATAGTTTTCGATGTGCAACAAGCGAGCCGATACAGCCTCTAAGATTTCCATCTATTGTAATTGTTACAAAAACTGCTCCCTCATCTTCTAACCAAGGATTTATTTCTAGCATTTTTTCCAAACTTAAATCCGTAGAAATTCCAACAGCTTCGCCTATGGCAGCTCTTGCTAATTTGAGAACTACATCTTTCATAAAATCCTCCTTTGTAACTTATCTATTTTCTACTATTTTACCACATTTTTCATATATTTCTAAGACAAAATATAGTAATTTTAGTTAATTATATCAAAGATTTGGCACATTGATTTTTTCTATTATAAAGCAATATCATTAGAACAAAAGAAGTACAATAAACAAAAACTTCTATCAGCGAAGGATTGGCGTTATATCCGAATAAGGACTTCATAAAACCGCCGACAAGACTGTTTTCATTAATTATGTAATTTATATCCCAAATATGCTCAAAAAATGTGGGAATTAAACCAGCCTCTTGAAATTCATGGACTCCATGAGCAAATAATCCTGCTGCAAATAGTATCAACAATGCACTACTAATGCCAAATAGATATTTTAAATTCATACCTTTAAAGCCAAGATACACTACATATCCAACCAGCAGCCCTCCTATCACTCCCGAAAAAGCAAATATCTGTGAAATGCCTGTTTGATTTGACACAACAGCATTTAAAAATAGTGTAGTTTCCACGCCTTCTCTCAAAACTGATATAAAAACCAAAAACATAAGGCCAAAACCACTATTTTTCAATGCCATATCAACTTGATTTTTAATTAATTTTGAAGTCTCTTTTTTGCTAGCCATCCATATTATAAGATAAACTATCAACACAGCACCCAAAATCATAGTTGTACCTTCAAAAATTTTCTCAGAAATACCGCTAAAACCTCCAAATAAATGAAAAAAGCCTAAAGCAACCAGAATACTTCCCAATATACCAAATATAATTCCATAATACACAAACTGATAAAATTGCCTTTTATCAGTTTTTTTTAAATAGCTAAATATTATACCTATGATAAGAGCAGCTTCCAGCGACTCTCTAAATGTTACAATAAACTCTTCCATATCATTCCTTTTTTATTTTGATAATCAATATCATAATATATAGTCATTTAAAGTTTACTGAAATTTTATTAAAAATTAGATCTGAAAAATTATTGATTGACCTTGTCACTATATAGCTACTTTGAAACGAAGCAAATGTGCGTTTCAAAAATCGCTAGTATGTGGTAGTTTGGCTTAAGACAGCTATACAAGGTTCAGAATATTATCAAGAAGTATTAAATATTATAAGTTTTTTATCTCGCAACATATTTATGCCAAAGCATTTTGATTGCTTTGGCATAAATTTAACTATCAATAAGCATCTTCTTTTGACTTTTGAGCGTAATTAATTACATCATTATCTTCTTCTTTTACGGCACTTTTATGCTCTTTTTTTGTATTATTCCAAACTGAATTTGGATCAAAACTTTTTCTTTCCCCTCTTGTTTTATGAACTAGGGATTTAAAATCTTTTTTGATATCTCGATATAATTTCTCTACTTTATTTTTGCCTTTTATCTCTTTTTGTATAGCTAAAATTTTACTTTTTAACGATTTGTACTCACTTGAGTGTTTTGATGCATATCCTAAAAGAACAGCCTTATCCAACTCGATATTTGCTCTTGTCAATAAACCTAAAGCCTCTTTTTTCTTTGTTTTATCAATTTAGATACATAAGTAACCAAATCTTGTGACACTAAAAGAGGGATTGGCATCGTGACTTGATCCCCTACTATAGTACTTAGTCCTAGTTTTAACTCTAATAAGGCTTTTTTGGCTTTCCCTTTTGCTAATAATTTTGAAGCTATCTTTGTCGTATTTGGGTACATATCCATAGGTATATAATGTGTTGTTATAACAATTTCATCTTTTAAGGGTTTAAGAATATCTCTTGCAAACTGTAAATTATTTTTAGCTAGCATACTTTTTGCAATATCAACAGCATCTTTTATATTTTTGGGAGATCCATTATACTCATATGCAATCACGCTCTCATCTATAGGAACAAGGGCAAGTTTTGGATCTGATTTCAAAGAATTGTCAAAATACTTTGTTGCTTCTTGAAGATTTTTCTTGGCTGCCTTTGTATTATTTTTCTCTAAAGCTTTGATAGCGCTTAGAGTATCATTTAATCCTTTTTGGATATCTTGCGAAGCAGCTTTAAAATTTTTATTTTGAAAGCTAACCTCCTTTTTGATACTATTAACCTTTGATGCTTGAAGCGCAGGCACACTTAACATAAATGCGGCTAAAGCTATTGAGGTAATTAATTCCTTTTTCATTCACGGCTCCTTTTGGTTTTTATTTGTGAAATCTTACACCTCAAAAAGTAAATAAAATTAAAAGATTATTTAACAAAACTAAACCAAAATTAAATATAATTCAATATATATCTCCCAAATATCCCTATTTTTGGTAACTAGGTGGACAGAATTTAAAAAATTAATAAATAAATATAAATTTAATAAATATAATAATATTTATCATTTTAAACTATTTAAAAATAGATTATTATCTTTAGTTAGCTATTTTTCTCAAATATTTTCCGAGCAAAAAGTATAATATAAACCCCCATAAAATAATACTACTTAAAATAGTTATAATGCTCGAATTTTCCTCGATATTTACTATAGAAGCTGGATTAATATTTGAAATATCAAATATATAATCAAGTCCTAAGCCAAAAAGCAAACTACCGATTGTTATACTTCCTAGATAAATATAAACAGATCGAGAACCTAGCATCTTTTTAACAACGCTGATAGTCACTATATTCGTAGCCGGTCCTGCACTTAAAAATACAAAAGCGGCTCCCGCACTCACACCCGATAGCATCAAAGCTGCTGCGATTGGAAGTGAAGCAGTGGCACAAACATACATAGGAACTGCTATCGCTACTGCTATAATATAAGAAATCCAAGTATATTCACCCAAGATATTACTCAGGTTTCCTGGTATAGCTACACTTATGGCAGCACCTAACAATAAACCCCAAAAAAGAGGCTTGGCTATATCTCCCAAAAGCGTGACAAATGTATATTTGAGAACTCTTTTTAATGAAAAGTTTCTTGATTTAACTTTTGGTTTAAGCTCATCTTCCAACGAAAAAGATATGAAAGAATTCATCTTTGGCTTGAGTAAATTAGCTCCGCCTGAGAGTGAAAATTTTGCAGTTTTTTCCTCTTCTTTATCAAATATATTTATCAATATACCTGCTATCATAGCAATAAACATAGAAGATAGTATTCTGTATATCGTAAATATCCAGCCAAACATCCCATATATTGCCAATATAGAATCAACTCCCGTTATTGGTGTTGAGATTAAAAAAGAAAGAGTCGAGCCTTTACTAGCCCCACTCTTTTTGATACTTGCAGCAAGAGGTATAACGCCACAGGAGCAAACCGGAAGAGGAATACCAAAAAGGGTAGATTTTATCACTGATGTTACATCTCCTTTTCCAAGATGTTTGGTTACCAAACTTTGTGGCACAAGTTCGTGCAATATTCCTGCAAAAATTAGTCCAAAAAGAATATAAGGTGCCATAGCATTGCTTAATTCGACAAGAGAGTGAAAAAAATCATAAAAAATTTCCAATTTTCTATCCTTTATGCTAAAATATATAACAATATTGTTATATAACTAAATTGTTATATAACTTTGCTTTAAAGGAGCTTAAATTGATGCAAAGATTAGTAACAGTAGCTAAAATATTCAGTGATAAAAACAGACTTGATATATTTGCCCTTCTTTTAAGAGATAAAGAGTTGTGTGTTTGCGAGATATGCGATACCTTAAATCTATCGCAACCATTAGTATCAAGGCATTTAAAACGAATGAGAGAAGCCAAAATATTAACAACCACTCAAAATAAACAGTGGGTATATTACTCTATATCTAGGAAGACAGACCCTGTTTTGAAGTGTTGGGAAAAAGAGATGAAAGAAAATCTTTCATCTCTGCCCAAGTTGATAGTTTGTAAGAAAAAATAGTTTGAAATACTTTTGGATACAATATACCTCCTATATGGAAAGGATATTTTTGAAAAAAAGCACAAAACTAAACACCCTTACACTCTCAGGGCTCATAATAGGTCCTATTTTGGGCTCCGGAGTGATTCTTCTTCCACCTCTTTTATATAATGCCATCGGAAATTACTCTTTGGTTATATGGTCTTGTATTCTTGTGCTTGGTTTTATATTTGCGTTAGTTTTCGGGAAACTTTCGATTTTATACCCGGGCGATGGCGGCGTTTAGTTGGCTACTAAAGCAGCTATGGGTAAAAAGTATCAATTATTAACTTCACTATACCTTGTCTGTGCTGTATTTTTCGGGCCTGTCGCTGTTTTATTGGTTGCCGCTAACTTTATAACCGATTATTTTCCAAATACTTCGATTGTCACTCTAAGTTTTTTTATATATCTTCTTACATATATTATGCTTTTGATAAAAATAGATTTTTTAGGCAAGTTGATGCTTATCGTTACCTCTACGATAACTATCATTTTTCTGATATCCAGTATAGATATTTTACTACAGGTAGAGAGCTTTAAATTTGTACTTCCAAGCATAAACATTGGTGAGATTGGCCACTCTTTTATGCTTGTCTTTTGGGCTATAGTCGGATGGGAGATTATAGGAAATTATTCAAATGAAGTAAAAGATGCAAAAACACTGACAAAAGCAGTTATATTTTCTGCGGTTATTGTTTCTTTGGTCTATTTTCTCATAGCACTAGCAGTATGTTTTGGAGATTTTGGAGAGAAAAATTCATCTTTTAAATTAGTATGGCTTATTGAGCCTATATTTAATGACTACTCACAAATTATTCTTACGAGTGTATCCGTGGTCTTATGTATCGGCACTCTCATCCTCTTTGTGGGAGGAGTTGCCAGACTTATCTCATCTTTACATCTCACGCCTTATACATCAAAGCATTCAAAAAACGGTACACCGATTGGAGCGCTGAATTCTTTATCACTTATATACTTTATAATTCTTGCTTTAGTTTATATAGATTATTTAAGCTTAGAAAATCTGGTAGCCTTTGCTGATGGTTTTTTTATAGCAAATGCGATCATAGGACTGATCACAGCTATAATATTATTTGAAAAAGGTTTTTTGAAAAATGGTGCTGTATTGTTAGCTCTGCTATTTTTTACAATTTTACTATTTTCAAATATTTTTATATTATTAACAATCATAGGATTATTTGTATTTACATATTTTAAAAAGATATAGTGCTTAGCAGATAAAATAGTCTGAGTTAAACTTTAATTTTTTTTAGATAGCTAAAGAAAGCATTTTAATAACTTGCAACTTTAAGAGACCGCTGCGCAGCGGTCTCTTAAAGTTTGATTTGTTAAAAAACCTGTGATTCAAGTTGATAAGGCGTAAGTATTATATAGAAATTCTTATTAAAATATTGATATAATCTCTATATGAATAAATACACATTAATCCATACTGCACTTTTTGCCGAAGCTAAACCTTTGATAGAATATTTTAAAATGCAGTGCTTACAGAAAAAGCCTTATAGAATTTATATCAAGAATCATATTCTTCTTATAGTCAGTGGTATGGGAGCAAAAAATACTCTACATGTAGGGGATATTTTAAAAAGATTTGGGATTGAAAAAGCTGTGAATATAGGGATAGCAGGGTGCAAAGATAAAAAAATTGAAATTGGCTCCCTGTTTTGCATAAATCATAAGCTTGACGATATAGATACAACGGATATAACTTCTGTTTCTAAATCGCTTGATGATAAGAATGAGCTTGATACTACTTTGGTAGATATGGAATCATTCAGCTTTCTTGAGATTTGCAAAAAGTCGTTGGGGGCTGAGAATATTTACATCTTCAAGGTAGTTTCAGATTATTTGGATACAACTATACCCGAAAAAAGTTTGTTGAAAACTTGATAAAAAACAGTATAAAAAAATGGGAAAAATATGTTTAAAGAGAAAGTTGAAAAAAATATAAAAAATACCTACTTCTTGCAACTTGACTCAAAAACACGAGAATTCATAAAAGAAAAGGCTTTGAGGTTCGGCTTTTCTTTTCAAGAGTTGAAACAGTTGATTGATATGAGTATCGACTTTGATATGTGGGATGAAAAAAGAGTTTATGAGATATGGGAAGACAAAGAAAACAGGAAGAAAACTTTTATACTTGTAAGGAAAATTTGGGAAAATCTCAAAAACAGACCTAAAAGCTACAAGAGTTTTGCTACTTCCGCAAAGTATGACAATTCAAGGAAAATTAGTTTTATCCAAAATGACAAAAAAGAGCTTGGGCTTGGAAAATGTCCCGTGGCATCGCCAAAAACCAGATGTTGCAATCTTATGACTTTGGATGCTGTTGAGAGTTGTGGATTTGATTGTTCTTACTGTTCTATCCAATCTTTTTACAATGAAAACAAGATAACATTTGACAATAATTTTGCCAAAAAACTTAAAAATCTAAAGCTAGATCCAAATAAAAACTATCACATAGGTACAGGACAGAGCTCTGATTCACTTCTTTGGGGAAACAAAGAAGGCATTATGGAAGCTCTTTTTGATTTTGCAAGCAATAATCCAAATGTCATACTGGAGTTAAAAAGCAAGTCTAAAAATATCAAATATCTTTTGGAAAATGATGTGCCAAAAAATATACTCTGCACCTGGTCACTAAATCCCACAACTATCATAGAAAACGAAGAACACTTAAGCGCTTCACTTGATGAACGAATTGGCAGTGCCAGAGCTTTGGCAGACAAAGGTGTGCTTGTCGGTTTTCACTTTCATCCAATCGTTGTGTATGAAAATTATTTAGATGATTATAAAGATATTGTGAAAACTTTGATAAAAACTTTTAAGAGTAAAGAAGTAGTTTTAGTCTCTATGGGAACTCTTACTTTCATAAAACCTGTCATAAAAAAGCTGCGTCAGAGAAATTTTAAAAGTAAAATTTTGCAAATGCCGTTAATCGATGCAAGTGGAAAATTTTCATATCCGCTCGAAACAAAGGTAGAGATGTTCCAAGGGGTTTATGAAGCATTTGAACCTTGGCATAAAAAAGTCTATTTTTATCTCTGCATGGAAGACCACAGCTTATGGAAAGATGTATTCGGTTATGAATACAGCTCAAACGAAGAGATGGAAAAGGATATGATAAATTCTTACAATAATAAAATATTAACTAATTTTTCAATATAATTGATAAAAATTCTAAAAGGTGGGATAATGAAAATAATTTTAAAGTTTATAGTTTCCGTTGCTATTTTTAGTCTGTTTATCACAGGATGTGCAAGAACAAACTCCATACAAACTTTTGATAACTCTCGATATTTTCAAAAAAGAGTGTCAACAAACAAAATAGCCAGAGCCATCAGAGACGGTGCCCAAAGAAAAGGATGGGATATAAGAAAAATTAGAAACGGTTTGATGGTTGCCACTATATTGGTAAGGAATAAATATTTTGTTGCGGTAAATATAAATTATAATGCTTATGGCTATAAAATCAGTTATAAAAACAGCCGAAATATGAAGTATAATCCCGCAGACAATTCCATACATCCAAGCTACAACAAATGGGTAAGACTACTTCAGGAAAATATAAATTATGAGTTATCAAATATCGGTATGTCAAATGCCTCAAACAATAAACCAGTTGCGATGACTGCAAAATCTAAAAAGAAGAGAGCACATAAAAAACATTCCGGCATAAATCTAAGCGGTAAAACCATATACATAAAACCTTTGGTTGACTATTCACCAAAATCAAATGTTCCAAGAAATATCAAAGAAGAGTGCACTTTACCTAAAGCATTGTCAAATAATATAGTGAAAAACTCCCTAAATAATGGCCTTAATGTCAGAGTCAAGCGCAAAATCAAAAGAAACAATCTCCAACTAAAAGTCCAAATAGAAGAAGCAGTAAGCGCCGGCAATGCTTTCACGGGACACAATAAATTTGTAGTTATCTCAGGAGCAATAGTAAAAGGCAAAAAGGTATATTATACTTTTGAAGCGGCAAGATTATCTGGCGGTGGATATTTTGGAGCATATAGAAGTTCTTGCTCAGTTCTTGGCAGAATCGCAAAAGCCTTAGGAAAAGATGTAGCAATTTGGCTAAAAAACCCTTATGATGGTGCAAAACTTGGGGATACTCAGCTCATAAGAAGATAATTTTATGCTCCGATAGTTTTAAAATCTATCTGAGCATAATCGAAAACATACCTTTTGCCACTACTGCATCATCTTTAATAGTTTGAAATGAAAGAGATTTAAAATTATCTAACATATGAATTAATTCTACTTTTACAGTGTATTTATTTGAATCTATATTTTTTAGAAGTTTTACATTTTTAAGGGAGACCAAGAAACCCATCTTGCCATCATTTTTATCATCAATAATTCCTGAAGAACTCTGCACTGCCGCCTCGATAAGCATACCAAAAGTTGGAATATCATCAAAACCTATTTTTACCGATGCACTTTTTTCATCTGAGTCAATAAGAGCTTTTACAAATCTGACAGGCGCTAAATGTGGTATTAAAAATGCTGACATATACTATTTTTTATCCAACTCTTGCTGTTCATTTATATATGCAACGAGTGTATTTGGACTTGAAAAAATATTTTCACTTTCACTCATATCTTTTATCTTGACTCCGAACTCTTTCTCGATTATGAGTGTTAATTCTATCGCATCTACACTATCAAGCCCTAATCCATCGTCTCCGAAAAGTGCCATATCATCGTCAATTTCGTCTATGCCCATATCTTCAAGTCCAAGACCTGCTATAAGTTTTTCTTTTAATTCACCTGTTGTTATCAAAATATTCTCCGTTAATTTTTTTCGTATTATACACTATAACTCTTTAAAACCAATCTTTTTGCCGACTGAACTTCTTACTATTTTCATATTATTAAATATCTTAAATGCTATATTCATAGAGCCAAAATGCTCTTTTAATATTTTCCTTAGATTTTTTGCATCAAGTCCCTCTTTTGATTCCACATATATATCTAAAATCTCGTCTTTTAGAGCCCTGTCATCTCTTCTGATTTTTATCAAAGCGCAATCTATACCATCCATCGCCTCTATAATACCTTCGATTTGTTGAGTTGAAATTCTCTTACCTGCAATCTTTGCCAAATTTGAACTTCTACCTAAAAGCTTAAACTGCTTGTCATCTAAGATTTCTACGATATCTTCTGTTTGAAAAGGAGGTTTAACATCTTCTACGACACCGTCTTTTAGAATTTTCTGGGCAAGAAAAGGAGATGAAACTCTGAGCATACTATATTTTTCACTGATATTGACTCCCTCGTAAGTGTTTAATATCTGCTCATCATCTGTCTTATGAGCCATCAATCCTGTTTCTGTCGAAGCAAAAAGTTGCGAAACGGAAGTCTTGTATCGTTCATGAAACTCTTTGCCGTCTTCTTTAGGTACAGGAGCCGTTGAAGTCAAAAAAAATGATCCGCTTAAATCTGTATCTTTTTTTATCCTGTTAAGTGCTTTTATAAATACGGGAGTCGTAACGATTAAAGTTCCCTCTTTTTCAGCCTCTATTGCTAACTCTTCGGGTAAAAAATTCTCTTTAGTCCAGACATCTATATCCAAAAATTTTGGTACCACTGCTCCAATATCCACACCATAAATATGCACAAACGGAACAGTTGTCACAACTCTGTTAAATTTCCTATCTCCAAGTGTTTTCAAAAGTGCTTCTGCTTGCTTAATAGAATTTTTCTTTGTTTTAAAAACTCCTGTTGGAAGACCTGTTGTGCCTGATGTAAAGTATAAAAATTGCATACCGTCTTGATATAATATATTTTGATCTAGAGATTCGATATACTTGACTAATGCCGGCTGGGATTTGTCATAGACTATCTCAAAAATATCATTTTCAAAACAGTGCAGTACATGTGAGAGTTGCTCAACTTTGGTTTTGGGATTTTTTACCTCTTTTATATCCATATAACGCTTGTTATCCATATCGTATATCTTCATTTATTGCCTTCTTTATATCTTAATTAATTTTATCATAAACTCGCATAAAGTAAAAGAAAAATTGATGCCACTCCCAAAGTGATCACAAGACCTATGGAGTACAGGGCTACAGTGCTACTAAAAATCAAAATCCCCAAACCAAAAAATGTACTTAGAAGGGCATATTTTATAGCCATTTTTGTTTCATCTACGGTCGGAGTTTTGTACATGTATATCCCATAATCTATACTGATTGCAATCAAAATAACAAGTGCAAAGATATGCATTATATTGATTTTCCCAAGCAAGGAGATGGAAAAAAGCACAACGCTCACCGGAAAAAGAAGATAGATAGCAGGATAAAACATCTCGTGGCCATATGTGAAAAACAAAACTGCGAATATAAATGCAATTGACATAAACATATATTTTTCCAGAGTATCTTTCATTTTTTTGGTGTCAGATGAGAGACTTTTTGCCAAATCAACCGTCTCAAATAACTTACTTGGTTTTATCAAATCTTTGTTTATAAGAGCCAAAGTATAGTAATTGCCGGAATCTTTTATAATTTTAAAATACATATCATCCAAAACTTTCATGTTGCATTTTAACTTGTCCACACCTTTATAGGCATTTTTAAATGTATCATTAAAACCTAACTTTTTAGAGTATATCTCTATATATTTTTTAACTCTAACAAAATCATATCTTTTCAGTTTATTGAGTTTTTGTTTGCATTTTTTATCACTAAATACGAACTTTCCGACTCCTAACATAGATGGATATATTTGCAAAACTTTTTCATACTTTTCCAAAAGCAACTCTTTTGTTTTGGCTTTAATTATAATACTTTTATACCTGTCTCTTTGGGATATACTGTTGAACTTTTTAGACAAATCCAAAAGCTTATCGTTTTGATAATCAAGGTTTTTCAGGTTATTGTCAAAGTGTAGATTGTGGTATGCAAAACCCAAAAATATGAAAGAAAAAATTACTACATGTAGAGGATTAAAGCTTTTAAGTTTTCTTTTACTTTTCTTTATAACCGGAGGGGAAATCCCAAGATAGACAAAAACCCAGGTGAAAAGAGCATATGCCACACTCAAAGATATGACGCTAAAGATTGCTAATTGTTTAAACAAATCAATATTGATAAAACTAAATATCAAAAAAACGCCGACAGTTGTAAGAAAACCAAAAAAAACTCGTTTTTGAAGTAAAAACTTTTTTTTGGAAAAATCTCCATGAAAATAGTAGTGAAACATATAATCAATGGAAATCGTAGTGATACTGATACCAAAAACCAGAGCCAGAATACTGATGCTTTTAAATATAAGAGAAGTTAGCAAAATAGCACTTAAAACTGAACTAGCGATGGCAAGAATAGCGTTCAAAAATAATTTATGATTTTTTAAAATTATAAAATATAATATCAAAAGCAGTATAGTTGAAATCAGCATAATTATCTGCGCATCTCCCCTTATGTGAGCAGAATTCTCAACTAAAAAGAAAAAAGGTGCATAGGCAATAGTATCAGGATATCTCTTTAAGATTATATTTATTTTATCATAAACGACTTTTGCTTCAGTTGCATCTGAAGTGTTCACGGTTGTTGTAGCCTTGATAACATATCCATAATTTTTCAGTTTTAACAACTTACTCTCAGGCTTAAAATCTGTTTTAAATAAACTTAAAGGATCATATGAATTTACAGGTTCGTATATAAAAGAGTTGTATATATTTTCTTTGATTTTCCGCAGTTTTTTTTCTATATCGCTATTTGCAATTTTTGTGTTATTAAAATCGGCCAATAGATAAAAATTTTCTCTCAAATATCTTTTCATCTTATTTGAAATACCAAAAGAGACTTCAACTTTTGAGATTTGGGGTATCTTTTTCAACTCTTTTGCTATGATTTTTAATTCATCAAGAGATTTTTTATCAAAACCTTTTTTTGATATGAGTATTTCATTTGAAAGACCAAATTTCTTGGCAATATCAAACAGTTTCAGACTCTTTTGCGAAAAAAATATCTCTATGAAGTTAGTTGAAAAATTTATATGTGAAGAAAACGAAAGATATAAAAAAGCCAAGACCGCAAAGATGACCGTATTTATATATTTCATTTTTTAGTAATTTTTAAAGTATCGTCATTTGGCATAAACATCTTAAAACTCAAAACTTTGGAATTTTTTACTTGAACTTCTGCTCTGTCTATGCTATCGGCCAAATCTCCTTTAAATGACAAATTATATATATCACCATCTTTTTGCACATCAAAATCTTCATTTGATTTAAGCTCCTTAAAATCCCCGAGTCTTACCATAATATCTATAAAAAGTTTTGTGTAAAATTTTGCCTTACCTTTCAGGTGATATATTTTCCCTTCGGAATCTTCGATAGATACATTGTTGTCATTTTCGATAATTTTCTTATATGATGGTTTTTTATAAGTGATAATTACCTTATCTTTTTGTATATTTATATTTCCTTCTTTTTCAAAACTTACAGAAACTGCACTAACGAATTTTGATTCTGTGAAATTATAGGAATAAGCAAACAGTGCCACATGTAAAAAAAATATCATCATAAGGCGCATAACTTTTCCTTCTCTTTTTGCATAATTTCCTGAGCACACTTCATCATTTCTATCTCATTGCTAAAATCTTTCGGAAACAAGGGAGGAAGCATCTTTAAATACATTTTCTCTCTTTTAGAGGTTTTAAAACACCAGCTTTTTCTAGGTAAAAATTTATATGCACCCTCTACTATCATAGGAACTACAGGCCTGTTTTTTTCATAGCCAATTTAAAAGCTCCTCTTTTAAAAGGCAATAGTTTGTCTCCTGTATGCCTTGTTCCTTCCGGAAAATATATAACATTTTTACCATCATCCAGATGCTTTTCCAACTCTTTTTGCATATTCGCAATTTCGCTTAAAGTTTTTCCTTTTATATATCTGACTCCGGTTGCATGTGTAATTTTTTCCACTATCGGAAATTTTCCAAGATTAACATTTGCAAATATCAAATAATTTCTTATATACATCGCAAATGCCGGAAAATCAAGTATTGACTGGTGTGTGGAAACATAAACAGCGCCTTTTGGCATATCTTCCAAAACATCTGCTTCCAACACAATACAAGGCACAAAAAAATAAAAAAGTCTATACGACAGAGCCGAACCTCTTTGAAAAAAGTTTTGTGAGTCTTTAATGAAAGGCTTAAATACAAAATATATCAAAAATCCGGGAATCATCATGCCTATTAGTAAACCAAAGAAGATAAAATGTCCGACACTACCGAGTATGCACTTTAACACCATAAACCTTTCCGTAAACAATTTGCCCTATAAGAGCTGTAAAAAATAAAATATACCATCCGATCGAGGAGTAAAATGCCCAGATAGCATCACTGCAAAAATTCACAACGAATAGGTGAATCAGAGTATTTATCAACATTACGACAACCCAGTAGGCATCTCCTTTTTTTACAAATTCTATCTCTTCTTCCTTCAACTCTTTTGGATAAAATTTTTTTGTGAATCCCAAAATCATATATTTTTTATTAAAATGGGCATCTAAAAAAAGAAGTAAAAAAATCGTCGAAAGAGTAACCGGTATATATTTCACGGTTTGAAATGATGAAAAATAGTATGCTATAGATAGGATTATAATATTTGTGCTCGGAATAATCATATCTTTATAACTCTTTTTCTTAAAATATCTAAAAACAAAATAAACAATTGCCATCAAAAGATAAAGCAAAACAACCAATCTAAACTCAAAATAATGTATCAGCAATACAAACATAGGAGCAAAGATGACGGTTAAAAAATTTGACAACATAATTACTCCGTTTATCTCACCATTCCACCACTTACGCTCAATATCTCACCGGTAACATAAGTTGCAATGTCAGCCAAAAAAAGACGCACTCCGCCACCTCTTCGGGTTTGCCGATTCTCTTGAGCGAAATATCATTTTTTATTGTTTTCACATCCAGGTTTTTTGTCATCTCTGATTCTATCAATCCCGGAGCTATCGCATTTACTCGAATTTTATATCGACCCATTTCTATGGAAAGTGCCTTTGTAAAAGCTATCACAGCTCCTTTTGCAGCAGAATAATTTGTCTGCCCCATATTTCCAATCAAACCTGAAACAGAAGCTATATTTACAATTGAACAGTTTTTACGGCTAATCATATTTTTAATTACTGCTTTTGTTACATTATATGTTCCGTTTATTGATGTGTTGATAACATCATTCCAGTCATCGTCTTCCATCCAGAAAAAGAGCTTGTCTTTTGTGATGCCGGCATTGTTTACCAAAACATCAAGTTCCAGATTTTCTAATTTTTCAATTACATTTTTTTTGTCTAAAATATCAAAACAGACAGTTTCAGAATTTTGTAACTGCGTATTTAACGCTTTTGCTTTTTGCTTATTATTTCTGTAATGGAGATAAACAAAATATCCGTTATCATGAAAATATTTTGCACATGCTTCGCCTATAGCACCGGTTGAGCCTGTTATTAATACTTTTTTCATATAAATTTTCCATCTATCAACATCTTGTTTATGCTTCTTATATCCAAATCCAATCTTCTGTCTTCAACAAGTTTTGCCACATCTTTTCTTATCTCGCTATGAAGATTTTGAAGTTTGGCAGAGCATTTATCTACCCCTCTTATATCCACGGCCTGTGCGATTCCCATAAATGCGATACTAAGCATATTTGCCAAATCTGGCAGTTGTTTGGCAAAATTTCTAGCCGAAGTAGTTCCCATACTGACTTTGTCTTGATTTAAAGACTCAGTGGATCTTGAGTATAAAGAGGCTGCATTTGTATTCATCAAAATATCAGCACTTAAAGAACTTAGAGTGATTTGAGCCAATTTAAAGGCGTGATGAGTCGGCTTTTTATTTATTTTTAAATTTTCCCCTAAACCTTTATTAAACTTATGGTCTATCAATAAAGCAAACTCTTTATCTACTAAATCGGCCATATTTCCCACACAAATTCTCATCGTATCCATAGCATGAGCGATGTATCCGCCATAGAAATTGCCGGAAGTATATATCCTCTTGCCGATATGGTCTATCAATGGATTATCATTTACTCCGTTGACTTCTGTTTCTATCCATTTTTTTGCAATTTCGAGATTATCCCTAACTACCCCTAAGACCTGAGGTGCGCATCTTATAGAGTATCTATCTTGAATATTTTGCTCTCTCTCCAAATGAAAATTTTCATATCTGCTGAAAGCTTTTTGGGTCAGTTTGGAACCTTCACACTTTTGTAAGATATTTTTAGCGACTTGTATCTGCCCGTCAAAAGGCTTGCTCTCATGTACAAAAGGCTCTAGTGCGGTTGTATCACAGATAAGAACTTCATAAATAGCCGCTACAAAGCTCTCTGTACTTTTAAGCAAAATTTCAAACTCTTTGATAGCATTTATAGCGATGGCGCTCATAGTAGCAGTTCCGTTTATCACTCCAAGTGCTTCTTTGGGTTTAAAAACATAAGGAGTAATTCCCAATTCATTATAAACTTCTATAGTTTTTCTATTCTCACCTTTAAATATAACTTCTCTCTCTCCGGCAATCACTGCAGCTATATATGAAAGAGGTGCTAAATCACCGCTTGCTCCGACTGATCCTTGGGATGGGATAAGCGGATAAATTTCATTTTCCAGCAAAAGTTCAAATCTTTTCAGCAAGTCATAACTCACGCCACTTTTACCTTTACTAAGACTTGCAAGTCTCACCGTGAGCATAATTTTTGAAACTTCTGCGCTTAGATATTCACCGACTCCAACACCGCAAAATCTATATAGATTTTTTTGAAGTTCCTGCGCGTCTTCTATGGCTGTGGGATTTGCGCCGGATTCTCCGTATCCTGTTGTTATGCCGTATATCGGTCTTCCTGAATTTATCTGTTGCAACAAAAAATCATGCCCTGCATCTATAAAATCTATAAATCTCTTGTCATCACTCAGCCTAACTCCATCATTACATGTAAAGTTTCTATATTCTATAAAACCATCATCTATCGTCATTTTTAAAGCTCCACCAATATTTTATCGTCTGCTTGTTCAAACATATCTACAACACTCATAATCTCTTTCAAAGAGTCCATCATGCCCTTTTCTCTTTTATCTTCTATCTCTTTGGCACCACTAAAATCTTCTGTTGTTTCCAAAACAAAAGCTGCCCCTGCCTCCAAATACTTTGCACATTTGTTTATCTCTTCTATATTTTTTATATTTATACATTCGACGCATACACACAAAACTTTTTCGCCTGAAACCAAAGCTTGAAGAGCCGCAGTTTTTATCGTTTCTCTAGAAGTCTTCATACCTGAGGAGATAGTGATTATCTCATCTTTGTCTCTATTTATCAATGAAAAATAAGAGGGAGCGGTATTGTAAACACTATTTTGAAAAGATGTAGGAGAAAGCAATCCTCCCTCAAGCACGGCATTTGCGATTTTCGCTGTCTCTTCTAGTTCACTGAAACAACTGCCATAGACTATCTTTCCACTTTTGAAGCTGCATTTATCGCTTAGGTAGAGCATAACTTTTGCATTTCTTGTGAGGCGTCTTCTCATCATCATATTTGGAACGAGTCTCTTTTCCTCCAAATTTTCTATCTTGGTTTCTGTAAAAATCTTAGCAGCATTTGAAATTTTAAGTGCAACTTTTCTCACTTGCAGACTCCTAGCAGTATAGAGGTATTGTTTCCGCCAAAGGCAAAAGAATTGCTTAATACATTTTTTATTTTCATTTCGATACTTTGAGTGGGTACTTTTATATTTTGATTTTCCAACTCTTTCAAGCCCGTTTGAGGAGGAATCAAAGAATGCTTAATCACTTCGCAAGAAATGATAGCCTCTACTGCTCCGGCAGCTCCTAAGGTATGGCCTGTTATTGCTTTGGTTGAACTCACACATACGCTTTTTCCAAAAAGTTTTTCTATTGCCAAAGACTCCACTCTGTCATTTGCGATAGTCGCTGTTCCGTGTGCATTTATATAGTCGATTTTATCTAGTTCAAGTCTGGCATCATTTATGGCATTTTCCATAGAACTTATAGCACCACCCGCCTCAGGATCAGTGTTGGTCATATGGTATGCATCGCTGCTTGCCCCCACTCCCTTAATCTCTATGGATTGATTATTTTTACTGTTTTGGACTAAAATTACACTGACCGCTTCAGATACATTCATACCATTTCTATTTTTATCAAAAGGGGTGCAAGCTCTGTCTGAAAGCACGCCTAGTGCATAAAAACCCATAACGGTTGATTTACACAAACCATCAGCTCCAACCACGAGTATATTTTCATAAGCATCAACTTCAATCAGTCTTTTGGCCAAAAGAAATGCATTTGCGCTGGAAGTACAGGCGGTAGATATTGCGCGTGAGTCGTAAAAACCAAACTCTTTTTCCATGTAATCAGTCAATGCATTCATAGAGTAACGATTTGGATCTAAGTTCTTATAGCTTTTTTCGGCATAAAATATCTCTTCACACTCTTGCATCCCTCCTACGGAAGAGCCAAGAATCAACAGTGTATCGTGAAAATTTTCAAGATTTGATTGTTTCAAAACCTTACCGGTCACATCTTTTAATGAATCATAAATATTGTCATACTGCATAATACCTAAACCTGCTTTTTGGTCTTTGATATAATCTTCACTGACTGTTATGGCAGATTTTTTGGCATATATTGCTTCCATCAAACTTTTTGTATCGCCTGCATCACATAACAGTTCATAATTATTTATGTATGATTTCATTTAACTGTCCCCTTTTTTAGGAAGTAAATTCCGCAAAAATTCCTCGCGACTGAAGCACGAAGTGAAACTTCTGTATTGTTTGTGCAGCTGTTCCTTTTAAGTCGGGCAAAAATTTTCTTAAATTTCTTGTAGCTATCCCGCTTTAAGTCGGGCAAAAATTTTCTTAAATTTCTTGCAACTGTTGCAACAAGCTTTATATTTTGTAATGTCATTTTAATATCTTTAATTTTAATATTTTATATCTGTCTTTAAAAGATTCTATAAAAATTTTATCTTCTTTGTTTTTTATGGCTTCATTTACCTTGTAGCTCAAAATCGTTTCAAAAAAAGCTTCATGAGAGTTTTTCCTTGTTAGGATTTTGGTTTTTGGCAAAATATCCTTGATTTTACTTTTGTTGTTGCAATTTATATCAAACTCTATCATTGCGATTGCACCCTTGGGATCAAGAGAGAGTTTTTGGTAATTTACACTGCTTTTAATCTCTTGATTTTCACTGACTCCCAAAACTCTTTTTGTGATTTCATCCGGCTTGCTTGATAAATCTATATTGCATATTATAGCATTTTTTCCTGAATTCATAAGTGAGGCGTAAATCGAGATAAGACTGTTGATATATGTAAAATTATCTGAAATTTGAAATATATTTTTGCCCTTCATTCCAAGTGCTTTTGCGATATAATAACTGGTGGTATTGCCAAGTAAATTGATAAAATCAAAAAGCTTTAAAGGCTGATTTTCTTCATACATGTAGGTGTTTGTTTTTTGGACTATATCTGTATTGCCCACACCGCTGGTCACATACAGTTCATCATCTTTATCTATGTCAATTTTGTCTTTTAGCAGCATTCCGCCATATAGCGCCAAGTGTATAAAACTGTCTTGTCTTCTGGTATCTAATCCATATTTTTGCTTGAGAATTTTTTTTAGCTCTACTGCCTCATTATTTCCAATGTAACTGCTGAAATTTAGAATATATAATTTCATGTTTTTTTTATAACCAATGATGTATTGTTTCCACCAAAACCAAAATAATTACACATAAATGTACCGCTTTTGCACTCTTTGTGCTCATTTATCGGCGCAAAATCTTCTATAATCGACTCTTCACAAAAAAGAGTTTTTGGTATAAAACCCTCATCCACTGCATTCATCATTATAGATATTTCAATCACTCCTGAAGCACCTATCGTATGCCCAATATAGGGCTTAAGCGCTGTGAAAATCAAAGAAGAATCAAAAACTTTGCTTATAGCATTGAGCTCTGCCTCGTCATTACTGTTTGACCCTGTGGCATGCGCTTTCAGGGCTGTAATATCCTCTACATGTAAAGAACAGTCTTCTAAAGCTTTTCGCATAACCTCCACACACTCGTCACCACTTGAGCTGACAGAAGTTATGGTTTGAGAATTGCAATTACTAAAACCGCCTTCCAAAGTCCAACTGCTTTTTTCTTTTCCCAATAAAATCCCGGCCGCTGCTTCCCCTAAAACAAGTCCGTCCCTATCTACATCAAAAGGTTTTGGCATAGTCTCAGAGATGAGGTCCATAGAGTAAAAACCACTGCTCATAACGGGTGAAAATATCTCCAATCCTAAAACAACAGCATAATCTGTTACACCTGCATTTATAAGATTTTTTGCCTCAAGCAGAGCATTTGCGCTGGAGGTACAGGCCGTATTTATACTCATTGTAAAGTCACTTAATCCAAACTCAGATGAGAGTTGTTTCGCATAAGAGTCAATACTTCTTTTTTGTGAAAGATATGGAGTTTTTTTGTATTCATAAGCACAACTGTTTATGGCATCTACAAGATACCAATCTATAAGTGAAGTGCCAATCAAAAGTGCGGTTGATTTTCGTTTGTTTTTATCCATATTTGCTACAATTTTTTTAAGCAAATTTTTCAAAACAGCGTAAATATCTTTTTGATTTTGTTTTACCTCATTTTCAAGTAAATAATATGGAATTTTTACTTTTTCACCGTTTGCATCTATCCTTTTTGAAGATATGCCGGTTTCTGAGTTTTTTATCAGTTTAACAGTTTGTTTTAAATCTCCAAGTGAGGATATTGCCTCACATCCTAGTATATTTACACTATCCATTTTGCTCATTTATTATATAATCAGCCAATTTATCAACCGTAGTTACCGTTCTTCTAAACTCTTTGGAATCTCCCAATCTCACACCATATCTTTTTTGCAAGCCCATAGAGATAGCAAGTGCGTCAAGTGAATCCAAATCCAAACCGCTATTTGGCGAAAAAAGCTCTATGTCATCTTTTATATCACCTGGTTTAAATTCATCTTTTTCGCACTCTTGGATAATCATCTCTTTTATCTCTAATTTTACCCGTTCTTTATTCATTATTCGAAACCTTGCTTATGCTTTAAAATTATCATGGAAATGCCAAGAGTTATCGCTCCGAACAACAATAACATAAGTGATTCGTTTAAGACCATGGCAATACCGCCGCCTTTTAAAAATATATCTAAAAATCCGTCTAAGCCCCATGACATTGGAGAGATATTTGCCAAGATTTGCATCGAATGAGGCATAATAAACTTTGGCACCATCACTCCGCCTATTGCGCCTAACAATATACTTAAAATTCCACCGATTGTTGAGGCTTGCTCTGTTGTGTTTGCATTTACGGCTATCAGCATGGCGAGTCCGACTGCTGAAAGACTCAGGCAAAAAGACAAAAAAATCAATGCCGTCACAGAGCCGTTTATAGCCAAAGCCGGAGTATCAAACAATGGAACAATATACATACCAACGCCCACCATAATCCACGCTTGGATTTGTGCTATCACAAGATATGGCACTATTTTTGAGAGTATCATAGCATATGCCGAAACATTCATGGAGCTCAAGCGAGAGAGTGTATTTTGCTTTCTCTCATTGATAAAAACAGTTGCTATGGGTGTAATCATAAAAAACATACCAAATACTATCCAAGAAGGAACACTTTGTTGTGTAGAGTTTGGTATATCGTCATTTTTGTTGTATTTTATATTAAACAAATTTTTGGAATCCAAACTGACCGAATCAATCGCCATTCCTGCTTCATCTGAAAATTCCATCAGTCTATTTTTTATAATTTTAAGCTTTAGATTTACTATATTTTTTAGCAATTTAGCCTTAAAAAGCTCTATTTCATCACTTTTTAGGGTGTCTTTGATTTCGATATTTAGTTTTTTGCTTTTTTTTACATAATTTTTTGGTATCGTGATAATTATCTGCGCTTTGTCGCTAGATACACTGCTGAAACTTTTGTTTTTTGATATATTTGACGCCAATTTTTTTGATATAGTGCTGTTATCTAAATCATTTACACATATATCAAATCTTACGCTACTTCCCGTAAATACATCTCTCATGGCTACCGATATGATTAAAATAAAAACTGCCGGCATAACAAACAAAAGAGCGAGTGCTTTCTTATCTCTCAAAACCAACAGAAACTCTTTGTTTATCATAGCACTAAGCATCTTCACCGCCTGTCAGTTCCAAAAACTGTTCTTCAAGATTTCCGGCTTGCGCTATATGCTCCTGCGTGACTAATTTACCGTGGGACAATATAGCAACCTCATCACAAATAGACTCTATCTCATTTAGATAGTGGCTTGTATAAACAACCGTAATACCAAAATCTTTATAGTTTTTTATGGACTCTAGTATCTCATTTCTACTTTTTGTGTCAATTCCGACTGTCGGTTCATCAAAGTATATGATTTTGGGATCGTTTAGCAAACCTATAGCTATATTTAATCGTCTTTTTTGTCCGCCTGAAAGTGTTGATGCTCTTTGATTTAACACATCATTTAAGCCATTTATCTCTATAGCTTTATTATAATTTTCTTTTTTTGCATTTTGAATTTTTCCAAAAAAATCCAAATTTTCCTGCACGCTCAACTTGTCATAAAAAGCCAGATTTTGGGGGATGATTGAGCTTATTTGCCTAATCTTTTTTATATCTTTTTTTATATCCAAACCAAAAACTTTTATATCTCCACTGTCTATCGGGCTAAGTCCGTTTAAAACTGACAATAGTGTGCTTTTCCCCGCTCCATTTACGCCTAGAAGTCCAAATATAATGCCACTTGAAATTTCAAAAGAGAGATGATTTAGCGCAATCAAATCTCCATATTTTTTTACTACATTTGCAATTTCTATCATAAGTTACTTAAATTCCAAAAGTTTTTTATATACTTTAGCTTCATTTTCACTTATTTTGTTGAGCATTTGGGAGATACTTTTATAATCAATATCTTCTTTTGATTTGATTGCTTTTGCGATTACAAGAGCGAAACTTCTCCATTCATCTCCTACTTCTAACATCAGTTTTGAGGCATCTTTTAGAGTCTTATCATCATCAAAAAGTCCACTTGCTTCTTCTAAAAAAGAGGCATACATAAACCTAAAGCCTGCTCCTCCTGTTCCTATCTCTTCTTGCATTCTTACGATATTTCCCAAAAAAAGTTTTGCATATTTTTTGTTTTTGGATTTTAGTTTGGATATAGATTTTGCTAAATATCTTATGCCTCTTAATCCAGCGATAGGCACTGGGGTTTTAAGCATATACTTAGAAACTTTTTTTATATTTTTTTTGATAATCGGCTTTAAATCTATCTCTTTTGGAACAGATATCGGATAGTACAACAACCCTTTTGGAGCCATCATACCTTTTGCAAACCGGGCTTTCAAAAGAGATTCTCTTCCGCATCTCACACTTTTGTCAAATACCGGATCGCTGATAAGATACTCATCTCCATCTCTATCATACACAAGCAGATTATGGGCATTAAAGTGAAAACTTATCTCAGGTGGAAAATATTCTAGCCAATAAACAGAACTTTGAGCTCCGACAACCTTCCCTTCGCCTAAAAGTTCGTCCAATCTCTTTTCGCCTTTTTTCTTTGACGAAAAAGTCTCTAGTTTCATCTGGATTTTTAAATTTTTTTGAATATTTTTTATGATTAATTTTGGAATACTTCTATAAGAAACTAGAGGCATTCCACCGATTTTAACAAAAGGAATGTAAGCAAAATTCAAGGCATTGGACAAACCGAAAATCATAGGTTCGCTGATATCCAAGCCATTGTGTCTCAACATAGAAGACATAACACCGCTTTCACAATGCGCATAGTGCCTATGTTCAAACTTACTCATCTTCAACCTTTGGCAATACCTTTATCTCTTCTATCGTCTTTCCAAGAACATCACAATATACGAGTAATCTTTTTTCACTGATTTTTTTAAAAACTTCAGGTTTAAAATCCCTGTTAATACTCCACTTAAAAAAGCCTGTTGATTGAGACAAAACTGCCAAATCCATTCTGACTTCGTACATGTAGTAGTAAAGAGGTGATTTTTTGCCGGATCTTACCTCTTCGTAAGCCTTTTTTTGATTTTCTTCCAACTCATCTATGGCTTGTTGAGTGACTATCTCTTCAGCATCCCAACCTGAGGATTCAACTCTTTTTATCTTTCCGTCTTTACTTGTCGCATATATCGCTTTTTTCATTTCTCCATAAGTAGAACTGTTATCCTGAGGAACATTTTCTATTTTCATTAGACTGCTTCAAGTAGCATATAGGCTGTCGAAAATCTTCCGCTTTCAGGTATGTAGCATAAAAGTTTTTGACCTTTTTTGATTTTTCCCGAATGAAAAAGCTCTTCTAAAATTATAAATATCGAAGCTGAACCGGTATTGCCTTTTGTAGAAAGATTTGTAAACCATTTTGACTGAGGTATATCGCAATCCACCTCTTTCATACCCTCGTAAAGTTTATCTTTAAAATAATCAGATGAGTAATGAGGTAAAAACCAGTCTATCTCTTTGGGAAAAAACATCTCTTTTTCCAACATCTCTTTTAAAGGTTTCTTGACTGTATATTCCACAATATCACTATTTAAAAGCTTCACATCCTGTTTTACCGAAAATATGGATTTTTGCAACCACTCTTGAGGCAAATATTCCCTGTATCCTCTTATCGTTCCGTCTTTTAGTTTTTCACACCCACTGTACATGCAGGTTTCTTGCTCGCTTGCATAAGAGCGAGAGAAAATCTTGTCAATTCTTAGCGATATGCCTTTTTCATTTGGCTTATTGCTCACTCCAATAGCACCTGCACCATCGCTAAGCATCCATCTTAAAAAATCTTTTTCAAAAGTGAGTTCTTTATTTCTTTTGACCATATCAACCCTGCTTTGCACTTCAGGCTCAAAATTTCTTCCTCTCATAGAAGCTGAGATATTTTCACTTCCCGTCGCGATAGCACTGTCTATTAAATCAGCTTTGATAGAAGTATAGGCATATTTCAAAGCAATCAAACCACTCAAGCAAATGCCAGCGATACTCACAACCTCCATAGGTTTTAAATCTGTTTCACCATGCACCATCAATGCATGATTTGGCAAAAGCTGATCTGGAACTGTTGTGCCACAAGATAAAAGCTCAGCACTGTCTATATCAAAACCTTCGGTTTTTCATTTTTCTATCGCTTGGGCTGCCAGTTTTGCGTTTGAATGTGTTGTTTTGTTTGTTTTTGGGTCAATTGCGTAATATCTTGTTTTTATTTTATTTGATCTTAGCACAATTTTCTTCACTAAAGACGCTTTTCCATCAATCATACCCAAAACATTTTCTATATTGTCATTATCTACCGGCTCATTTGGGAAAAATGCCGAAACACTGTTTATATATACTTCACTCATATTTTATCATATCCTATCTTCCACTTGGTTCTTCGTATTTTTTTTCTAAAGCGATTAATTTTTCTTTTCTTGACATATTTAAAATCTTTCTAACCAAAAGATTCACAGGAACTACCGTAAAAACCAACAAAGCTAAAAAAACCGCATATACGGTTATGATAATTTTACGGGCATTTGATCCCTTTTTGCCAAAAGATTTTATAATCTTGCCCCATATGTAAAAACTTCTCGTTCCTATCATCTCAGAAGCTATCAGTTTGCCGTTTACATTGACCGCACCTAAATTTTTCAAAAGTGGCGCTCCTGTTTTTTCTTTATCTTCTTTCAGTGCTTCGTTTAGTCTTTTTCCAAATCTTGAAGCATTTATTATATCACTTTGAGAAATACCGGCCGGTGGAAAAATCCAAAAAGCATCTTTTTGCCGGTCAATAACCATCTAGGAGTTGTAGCAAAGGAGTAGATACCGCGACCCTGATCGGTCAAAGCCACATTATCTATCAACTTCGCACCAACTTCTTTTAGTAGTCCTTTTACTTTTTCTTGTGCCATAACCCACATATCTCTACAAGCAATGAGAGTAATAACCGGCTTGTTTTTAAAGAGTTTTTTTGCCTGCCCTGTTTTCATAAATCCCACGATAGGCGACGAGGGAGCTAGAAACCAAATAGTGTATCCCAAAATAACCAAATCATAATCGTCTTCAAGATTCTCAATCTCTTCAACAGCGCATCCATCCATATGAGCAGCTCCGGGAAATTCATCAAAAAATTTATAAAAAGGCCAAGGATACGGGTATGGTATTTTAGGTTTTATTTCTCTTAAATCAACTTTTATATCAGCATCCGGCAATAAAGAGATAAAACTTTCTATGACATTTTTTAACTGCCCGGATTGTGAATAGTACAAGACTAAAACTTTTTTCATTTTTTACTATATTTCTTTCGTTCATTAATAAGGATGTTTATTATACATAAGTTGCAATTAACTTTTTATTAATTCCATAAAAAACCCCTTAGTAGAAAAAACCTTTGGATTACTAATTTTGTGTGTATGTTGCTTAATCTCATATTGTCTTTTACTTTATCAAAATGTGAAATTCTCTCTGCTATCGGTGGATAATAACACTTAACATCCACCTCTCTTACTCTTCCTCCTCTAGAACAATGCAACACCAAAACTTCTATTTCAAAATCAAATCTTCTGTTTTTTGTTTTTAAATCAAGTATCGATACAGGGTAAATCCTAAATCCGCTTTGAGTATCTTTTAGCTTTTTAAAGGTCTCCAAATTTACCCAAAAATTGCTGAATTTTCTGCCAAAAATTGAGCTTTTTGGTACATTTTTATCTTCAAAATTTCTATTGCCGATTATTATAAAGTCATCTTCATAAGCATCAGTCAATTTTGATATTTCGCTACTGATATGTTGCTTATCTGCATCAACCGTCACGAAACTTTTGTAGCCTAATTGCTTTGCTGCTTTTGCTCCGCTAAGTATCGCTTCGCCTTTTCCCATATTTGTTTTATGAGTTACCAAATGCGCATCCAAATCCTCAATACCTATACTCATATCAGATCCGTCATCAACAACAATCACTTCATATCCACAACTTAAAACATCAACAACAACTTCCCTTATATATGGAGAATTATATACCGGAATTACGACACAATTTTTCATAATTGAAAACTGGCTACCTCTTCATCTTTGCAAAAAACTTTAAAACTATTGCCTTTTTTTATATATTTTACAGTTTCATTTGGATGGATTAACTTTAAAAATTTCGCCCTTTTGATTTGTGTGATTTCTATGCCAAAAACAAGAGCGACAATCTCAAAATTTATAAATCCCGGCAAAATTGGAGAGCCTGGAAAATGCGCTTTAAATACAGGGTGATTTTCACCACAAAGTTTTATGACCGCTTTATCATCATCTTTGTATTCAACAGTAAATAAATTTTCAATCAATACGACAACCTCTTATATTTTTATGAATTTTAGCCTAATTTTACTTAAGTATCTATCCGCATCGTTACCAAAAATTAAGCTCTACATGTATATAATTGTTTATATACAAATACACACATGTAGGGTTAATTATGAAATGGGAAAATCTGCGTAGAAGTAGTAATGTCGAGGATTTAAGATCAGAAGTTCCTTTGCGGGGAGTGAGTGGAGGCAGAGGTGGCTTAAGGCTTTTACTGCCTGTGGCACAATTTCTTTTAAAAAGTAAAGTCGGTCGCATTGTTCTACTAATCGGGGTAATCGCGTATTTTCTTGGATTTAATCCTTTGGCTCTACTTGATAGCTCCACTTCTTCAACTAAACTGGTTTCATCTACCCAAAATGACAATAAATCCGCTGAATTTGCATCTGTTATACTTGGCCAAACAGAAAGAGTATGGCATAAAATATTTGCTAAACACGGTCTGACTTATATTGAACCAAAGTTGGTGCTCTTTAGACAAAGCACAAGAAGCGGTTGCGGATATGCCAGTGCTCAAACAGGGCCATTTTATTGTCCTATTGATCAAAAAGTTTATTTGGATCTTAGTTTTTTTGATGAATTAAGAAATCGCTTTCACTCTCCGGGTGATTTTGCAGAAGCATATGTGATAGCTCACGAAGTCGGTCATCATGTTCAAAATCTACTAGGAACTCTCAAAAAATCTCATAATTTAGAATCTCACAGCAATAAAAAAGTAGCAAACAGTGTGCAGGTAAAAGTTGAACTTCAAGCAGATTGTTATGCCGGTATTTGGGCCCATAATTTACAAGGTATATTGGAAAAAGGGGATATTAATGAAGCACTAAATGCCGCAAATGCCATAGGAGATGACACATTGCAAAAGCAGGCAAGAGGATATGTTGTACCGGATTCATTTACACACGGAACATCAAAACAGAGGATGGCTTGGTTTGAACAAGGTTACAAAAGTGGCAAGTTATCAGCTTGTCAAACAGGTATATAAAAGTGACTAAAACTGCTCTTATCACAGGCTCTAGTAGCGGAATCGGCAAAGCCATATATGAAACTTTAAAAGAAAACGGATTTAAAGTTTATGGCATAAGTCGCGAAAACAGTGAAATAATTTGCGATTTACAAGATGGCATTGCACTGGAAAAAAAGACAAAAGAGCTTTTAAAAACAACCGATATAGACATACTTGTAAATTGTGCGGGCGTGGGGGTTTTCAAACCTCATGAAGAGCTATCTATAAAAAAAATAGAAGAACTCATAAATGTAAACTTAAAAGCTCCTATTGTATTGGTAAATCTAGTGCTAAGAAGTCTAAAAAAAACAAAAGGACATATAATCAATATCTCTTCGGTTGAAGCAACAAAACACTCGAAATTTTCAGCCCTTTACACAGCCACAAAAAGTGGTTTGAGGGATTTTAGCTTATGCCTGTTTGAAGAGTTGAGAAAATCAGGAGTCAGAGTTACAAACATAAATCCGGATATTACAAAAACGGCATTTTTTGATGAATTGGGATTTAAACCAGCTGACGACAAAGAGAGCTATATAAACTCTCAGGATTTGGCAAAAAATGTACTTCAAATCATAAATTCTCCTTTTGTAGTTACGGATATCACGGTAAGAGCTCAAAAATTTGCCATAAGAAAAAGATAGCACATGATTATTTTGAGAGTATTATTTATATTTATATTTTTCCATACAATTTTGTTGGCAAATCCAACGCTTATGGATATAATAGCAAAAGCAAAAGTCGGCTCCAAAATAGAACTTCCAAGCGGAGTTTTCCAAGGTCCTATCACTATCAACAAACCTTTGATATTAACCGGAATTGGCAAAAAAAGCGTAATCCAAAATAACAACAAAGGCACTGTCATCACAATCACAAGTCCTGATGTTACTATTAGCAACTTAACCATAAGAGGAAGTGGACACCAACGATATAGCCTGGACAGTGGGATAAAAGTGATAAAAAGCTCACATGTAGTCATAAAAAACTGTGATTTTAACAGAACACTGTTTGGGATAATTTTACAAGATTCATTCAATTCAAAGATAATTAACAATACGATAAAATCGTACAAAGAAAAAGTGGTGGATAACAGAGGAGACGGTATCAGACTCTGGGGCTCGCATAATAATCTTATCTCAAAAAATCGTCTTTTTCACAGCAGGGATATCTCTTTAAATAGATCAAATAACAATACAGTAAGAAATAATATCATCAAAAACAGTCGTTATGGTATATTAATCAATATGTGCCAAGACATCTCCGTTGTTGCCAATATAATCAATTCAAATTATGCAGGCATCATGCTAAAAGGTGGTAAAAATATAAAAATCCGTAATAATAAAATCATAAAAACACACCTAGCCACAGGTACCGGCATTATGATTAAAAACGGTAAAAATATACATATCGCCCACAACACACTTACGGGACATGCACAAGCCTTTTATATAAATACCAGCACTTCAGAGATTGGTATGCAACGATTTATAGAATACAATAAAATTCAAAATAATAATGTAGCATTTCACTTTTATTCAATTATTAAAAATAACACAATAAAATACAATAATATAATAGGTAATCTTGAAGATGTAGTCAAAGATATTCCCAAAAGCAAATACTATAATAACGATATCAAGCTAAATTTTTGGGATAAATATGTAGGTTTTGACAGAAACGGCGATGGAATAAGCGATATGCCATACCAAGTCCTTATATATGCAGATAAGCTTTGGCAATTTGACCATAGACTAAAGTTTTTTTACGGAACGCCTTTGTTGAGCATAGTTGATTTTATAGAAAGATTAGCTCCTTTTAGTGAGCCTTCACTTTTACTTGAAGATAATCAACCTAAAAAGAATGCGTATGCTTACTAATTAAGTACCTGACCATAAGAAATACCAACTAATAGTATTTCTTATGGTAAGGTATTTATCTACTTTCTCTGTTTTTGCACCTTATGTATCCATTTACTTCTTTGGTATTATTGATAATGTAAAAATCGACATATGCTTTTTTTAAGCCCGTAGAGTCTCCTTTGCTTCCATATATATAGGCTTTTAGAGAAATATAAAAGGTACCGTAATTTATCTGCACATATTCAGGAACCATATAATAGCCATAAGCGTCCCCATCCCATTTTGTCCATAAATTATCCATATCATCATTTAAGTCATTTGCTATTTGTTCTGCCGAATCTTGGTAGAGTGTATCGTGAGCCAAATCTAACTCGTCTATTTGGCTATGCTTATCTACATGTAGCTTCCAAACTCCGTCTGTATTTGGATAATAGTTGTCTCCTTGTTTAACAAAAGAGCCTTTTTTTAGATAATAAATTTCGCCCTGTATATCAGTTTTTCTAAATTCTTTAAAGTTTTTTATATCTTTATTAAAATATTTTTTAAAACTGTTTCCGACAATATCACCAAAGTTATCTGACGCTGTCGCATAATTTTCATTGCTGTACTGATCAGCACATTGCGAGCCAAAAAGTGATAGTGTCGCAAAAAATATTATGTATATAATTTTCACATTTCACCTTTAAAAAGAGTATTTATTTGGCTTTCAAACTGCAATGGATTTACAGCATAAGAGTATAATCTTAAACCAAAATGCAGATGTGGTCCGTTAACCCTTCCACTTTTTCCGCTAAGTCCGATAAGCTGTTGTCGCTTCACTTTTTGACCAACTTTAACTAAAATTTTACTGAGATGAAAATAGCAACTGTAAACTCCCTGGCCATGATTTATAACAACTGAACCACCTGCAAAATATCTTTTGCCGGCAATCACTACTACACCGTCATTTGCAGCTACTATCGGCGTTCTCATTTTTGCTCTAAAGTCAGTTCCGCTGTGAAAACTTCTCAAAACACCGTTAAACATCCTTGCATTGCCATATCTGCTTGTTATTTTAGAATGCAGTGGTAAGATAAAAGGCTTATTCCAATACCTGATAGAAGTAAAAGTACCATAAATTTTAATAGCCCTCTTATACTCTCTTCGTATCTTTTTTAATGCTTTTTTATTTGGATTTACTTTTGATTTTGCAACCCTTATCTTCTCTTTTTTATATCTTCCCTGCTCTACATGTAGGGGTTTTTTCACGCCATCAATCAAAAGCGTATAATTACCCGGTTTTTCTCTATATTTTATAGGCAATAAAACATAATACTTATCTTTATTAACGGGGTTTTGCAGTGTCGGTATCTTTTTGCCTTCAAAAACAACCGTACTGTTTTTATCCAAATTTATAAGTACGGTTTCACCATTGTCTATCTTGAAGGCATATAGTAAAAGTGGCAGTAAAAGCAGAAAAAAAACTTTTTTCAAGCTCTGCTCTTTTTGATAATTCCGTAAGCTTCATTTATCTCTTGAAGTTTCACTGTTGCCTTGTCTATAATTGACTGCTCAGCACCTTTTCCCATCAATAAATCCGGATGATTTTGGCGTACTAGTTTTTTATATTTTGTTTTTATTATAGCCATATCATCACTCTTGCTCGCTCCTAAAACTTTGTAGGCATTTTCTAGTGTATTTACTTGGTTGTTATATTGGTTTGCGTAGAAATTTCTAAACTTTGCTACTAAAGCAGAGAAATCTGACTTTTTTATCTCAAGAGCATCTGCTATATCTTCACATATCATTCTTTCTTCATTTGTAAATTCATTGTCAATATATGCAAGATTTAGAAGATATTCTAGCGTCATAACTCTTTTTTGATAATCACCGCGAGTCAATTTATAATACTTTTTGGCAATCTCTATAGTATTCTCAAAACCCTCTAGCTCTCTTTTGTATATCGCTTTTAACTTCTCTCTTACCTCTGCTTGATTTTGAAAAACGGATGAAAGCTGAGTTAGCGTGTTGCTCAAAAGCTCGGCTTCGAGTTCGCTTACATGTCCATCAGCTTTTGCAACCTTTGCCATCAAAGATATAAGTAAACCTGCTTCATGATCCTCTAAATTACCACTAAATTTCTGTTTTTTGTTTATATTTATATTGTAGCCATCACTTTTATAGTTTTTTGTAAGCATATAAAAAATAAAAACGACAACCAAAAATAGTATAAAATTCATCTTTTTCCTTTAAATTGCAAAATCAACATAATACTCTATCTGTTCTTTTTTGAGTATTCTTATGAAGTTTGTACTACCCTCAGCTCCCGTTGGAAAACCTGCCGTTACAAGATATGTACCATTTACATTTACCATTTTTCGCTTATGGCTTCTTTTAGCATACTTGCGAGCATAAAGCTAGGATTTTGATTTTTGATGTACATCAAAGGCTTTAATCCCCAAACAATACTCAAAGATCTTGCAGTTTTTTCATCATGGGTTACCGCATAAATATCGTTTTTTATCCTATATCTTGCAAGTTTAACCGCTGATTTACCAGAGTTTGTTATAGAAATAATCGCATCAACTCCCAACTGTGAAGCTAATTTTGCAGTAGAGGAAGATACGATATCCGTCTCATCCAAAAACTCATACTCATCAAATTTATCATACGGATAAACTTCTTCAGTCTCTTTTATTGTATTTGCCATAACCTGAACGACATTTAGAGGATTTGTGCCTATCGCACTCTCTTCACTAAGCATCACAGCGTCAGTTCCGTCTAAAACTGCATTTGCCACATCGCTTATCTCTGCTCTTGTTGCCATCTCATTTTCTGCCATAGATAGAAGCATTTGGGTAGCCGTTATGACTGGTTTTGAAGCGGCATTTGCTTTTTTGATTATCCTTTTTTGAATACTTGGTACTTTGTAGTAAGGAACTTCTATGCCTAAATCTCCCCTTGCCACCATCACACCGTCGCTTACTTTTAATATTTCATCTATATTTTCAACTGCATCAAATTTTTCGATTTTTGCAATTATCTTGGAGTCAGAATCATAATTTTTTAACAATTCCCTTACATGTAGAATATCTTTGGCATTTTGGACAAAAGATACTGCCACAAAATCAACCTTATTTTGTGCTCCCCACAATAAATCTTTTGCATCTTTTGGTGTTATAACATCTATATTTATCACTGTATTTGGAAAATTAACACCTTTGTTTGATGAGAGTTTTCCGTCATTTTCAACTATCGTTTCTATCTCTTTGCCAATTTTTACAACTTTTGCTTTTATATTTCCATCATAAAGATATATATACTCTTCAACTTTCAACATATCTAAGATATTTGGCTGATTAATACTGAGTTTATATTCGTGTTCATCTATTTGTTTACCGATGATTTCTTCTCTAATAAAAACAATCTTATCGCCTTGTTTTAGATGAAAATCGTCATTTAATTTTCCTACTCTTATCTTTGGTCCGCAAATATCTTGAAGAACTCCGACTCTTGTATTTGTATTTTTTGATGCTACTCTTATATTGTCTAAAATATTTTTGTGATATTCATGCGTCCCGTGACTAAAGTTCAATCTAAATACATTTACACCAGCGTTTATCAAACCTTGCAAAACCTCTACACTATCGCTTGCCGGTCCTACTGTCGCTAAAATTTTTGTTTTTTTCTGCATTTTTGTCATTCCTTTTATTAGAATATTAAATTATATCATTTAATAGTAACACTTTGATAACAAAAAATAATCAATGAAGAAAATAGGCTAGATTCAACTAGCCTATTTTGGTAGTTTGTTTTTATATCTCTGCGGTCTCTACATCATAGAGTATATCATCCCAAGGATGTCTGTACATAGGCATATTTAGTCTTTTTTCGTCTAAAATATGTCCTATAAACCCTATACATCTTCCTAGAATGAAAAATGCATTAAGCGCACCGGCATCTATAAAAAGAGCTATTTCATCATCATCATAACCTAACTCTTTCCACATATCAACCATCAAAACTCCAATCGTTCCATCAACATTTAAGATTAGATTATCTTTTTTGCTTGTAGTTAACTGTTCTACTTCAAGAGCATAATCCAAAAGTGGATGAGAAGGAAAATTTTCATTTACATATTTTTTAAGTCCTACAATTCTCAAATCTGGATTTCTAAGAGATTTGATTCTGTGACCGATGCCCGGAATTGGAATACCTTGCTTCTTCATATAGGCTAAAAACTCTTTTGGTGAGAGATTATTGTCATATCCGTATTTGAAATATTTAGCAGCCCCATCAATCGCTCCGCCAAATCTTGGTCCTATTGTCAAAAGACCGGCAATCAATGAACTGACCACATCTTTTCCGGCTCTCGCGGTTACTTTGGCATTATGGGCTCCACTGACGGCAGGACCATGGTCTGCTACGGTTTTAAGAACAGTTTCTATAAATTGAACTGCCCATTTAGGGTATCTTCGTTTAAACCAAAGAAGGCTCATAACATCACCGACAGAAAATCCTGTATCAGGAGTTGCAACTTTAGATATAGGAATACCGCAATATGTTGCTTCTTCGCCTCTATCATCGCTGATAGTACAAATAAAGTTTCTTGCTTTTCTATTTTTTGAAATTAATTTTATTTCAGGCTCAGCGATGGTTTTAATAATACCCTTGCCAAGTAAATCCTCATATACTTTATGGATGGTTGCCGGTATGTCATTAAAAGAATCCGGCACATAAAAACCAGCCTCTTTCATCGCTTTGTTTTTGGCTTCAGCAGTTTCTCTATCGGCATTTGCGCTAGCTCCAGCATGTCCAAACTGAACTCCACTTTCAAAATGCTTAGCGATTGTTCCTATACACCAAGAGATAATAGGTTTTTTAATTTTTCCGCTTTTTACGGCTTCAATCACCTTGTATTCTTCAGTTCCGCCGACTTCTCCTAGCAAAATCATATATTTAACATCTGGGTTGCTTTCCATTCTGAGAAGGTTATCTATAAAAACTGAACCGACAAATCTGTCTCCTCCGATTGCTACACCTTCAGCGATTCCGTCTGCACTCAAAGCTATAATATTTGACATCTCGTTAAATAAACCGCCGCTTCTCGTAACAAGCCCGCAACTTCCGCATCTTGTCAATTTTGAATTGATGATATTTTCTATTGTTCCGCCGATATTTGCTATCTTAAAGGCTCCCGGAGCAATGGCACCAACGGTAGCCGGTCCTATAACTGTTACGCCTTTATCTCTAGCAGCTTGGTTCATGATTCTTGCACGCCTCTCAGGAATTCCTTCGGCTGTTACCATGATAGTCTTAAATTGTCCATCTAACTCTATAGCTTCCATAACAACATCATACGCTGTTCGAAATGATCCAAAGTTTAAAAGAACATCAGCATTTTTGTGTTTCTCTACTGCTTCGGGTGTGCTTCTGTAAAGAGGTATCATTATCTCTTCAGCACCCCAGAAAAATTTATCAAATTTTGCACCGCTTGTCGGGGCTACAATTGCCGCGATGGATGGTGTTTCTCTGCCTATTGTATAGTCATAATCGAGCATTCTTTGAATCGCACTTCTGTTATTGTTCCAAAATATCGCTTGGGTATCTTTCGTAAATAATTTACTCATCTCACTCTCCATTCTCTAAAGACATTCTTACTATATCGGTCACATGTGTCTCAGGTCCGTAAACTTCCATGTATAATCCTAACCTATCAGCCGCTTCTTTTATATCTTTTAAGCCTTTTTTATAGTTAGGTCCGCCTCTGCGAACATAAATCTTGACACCCACTTCTTTTAGCTTTTGGGCATATTCTTCCAAAGATTGTATGATTCCTGTAAATGTTTTAGCAACATCGGTAAAGTTTGCGATTGCTCCGCCGATAATCAAAATCTTGCCTCTGCCTTTAGGGTCTTTAAACCTAGTCATCAAATCAAAAACAGTGTCGGCATAAAATTTTGTTTCTCCGGTTGTTGGTCCTCCGCTGTATTCTCCATAGTTTGCAAGTTCACTCACATTGCCACTTAAATCAGCGATAGTATCGGCATAAACAACGCTAGCTCCGCCACCTGCAACCATAGTCCAAATTCTTCCCATTGGGTTAAGTATAGTTAGTTTCAAAGATGCTCCGCTTCTAGCATCTGCATTTGCTATTGCTTTTTCTTCTTCAGACTGATCTTCCATGCCAAAAGCTGTCGGGTATTCGATTTTACCCCAAGCATCTTCCATAAGATATCCGGCAGTATCATCAAGTCTTGCAACAAGGTCAAGGATAGCCATCTCGTTATTGTCAAGCATTACAAGTGGATTTATCTCAAGATATGCAAAATTTAAATCCCTGTAAAATTTAAAGAAGTCTATAGCAAAAGATATAAAAGATTCTTTTTTGTTTGCCGGTAAATCAGCAGGGGCATTTGCACGAACCAAATGATCAATATTTGAATCTTGCATGTTTATTGGGATTACAACTTCGGTTACTTTTTCTTCCCAACCCTCTTCTACTTCCATGCCGCCTTCTGTTGACATATATAAAACATCGTCTTCGCCGACAGTTGTAGCAGATATATAATACTCCTGCTCTTCACCATGCGGAGTAAACGGTTCTACTATAAAATGTGTTAGAGTACCGTGCTGACCTGTCAAAAGTGTTGTTGGATGAGATATTTTCTCGTCAATCCAATTTGCAGCCACTTCCAAAGAAACATCACCGGGTTTTTTATCTTTAAAAAGAACAAGACCGTTTTTTCCTCTTTTACCAAAAAGCATATCTGGTTTGGCAACAAGTGGCTCTTGTTTTAACCACTCAAAACCATGTTCTTCTGCCTTTTTTCTTAATTCATCTCCACTACTTACTAGTACAGATTTAAAACCATAATGAAACCCACTAAAGTATTTTTCCCAGTGTTTTGAGAAAAGTGCTTTTCCATCATATTCACGAATCGCTCTTTGAGCCATGGCAAATCCTTTAATTTTTCTTAAATTTTTTTATTACTAAGAATATCTTATATTATATCAAACTTTTACTTAAAAAAAGTCTAATTTAACTAGGTTTTGAAAACCAAAATCAATTTATCTGAATCTCCAAACATAGAAATATAAAAACTTCTTATAAGTTCAAATCCTTCCATATTCTCAAAAAATTCCAAAGGATGGTAGTATTGAAAAATAGTATTTGAGTATCTTTTGTAATTTTCTTTTTCTTTCTCAAACAGTGTTATATTGGTCGTTAATACATCTTGTTTAAAATCAGCTTCTATTGCCAAGAAATGCTCTTTCGTCTCTTTGAACAACAATCCCTCAGCTACTTCTTCAAAGCCAGACAAAGTGTTTATATCAGCGATAAAATATCCTTTTTCACCTAAAACATTTTTAACTTGTGAAAAGAATTCATACAACTCTATTCTCGTCATATAATTTAATACATCGCCTACGGCAGTAAGGCAATCAAACTTCTTCTTTATATCGCACAACTCTATATTTTGAGCATCTACTCCCAAAGAGAGTGCCGTTTTTACCATTTCTTCGCTTCTGTCTATTCCTATGGCTTTATACTTTTTATCTTTCAACAATCTTAGAAATTTCCCGTTTCCACAACCAATATCTAAAATATCTTCTACATGTAGAGATTCCAAAATATCTAGATACCTAAAATACAGTTCTCCATATTCATCATAAAAGCCGATTAATGGCTCTATTTTTGCATATAAATCAAGTGCTTGCACTATTTTACGGCTATTGCTTCTATCTCAATACTAACATTTAAAGGCAAAGTCTTTACTGCTACGGTTGAACGAGCCGGCTTATGATTTCCAAAAAAATCAGCATATATTTTATTTATCTCTGCAAAATCTTCCATATTGGCTAAAAATACTGTAGTCTTAACTACTTTTGAGAGAGAACTGCCGGCTTCTTTAAGTACTTCACTTAAGTTTGTCAATACCTGTTTTGTTTGCTCTTTTACTCCACCTTCAATTAAAACACCTTCGCTTGTGAGACCAATTTGACCTGAAGTAAATATCATATTATCCAAACTGATTGCCTGTGAATATGGTCCTATCGCTGCCGGTGCTTTATTTGTAGCTACATAATTCATTTTACCTTCCTTAAAAATCTTTTATTGTTTTTTCAAATATTTTTTCTAAATCTTCTACTTCTTGGAGTTTACATCTTTCGTTAATCGCATGTATTCTGTCATTTATGACACCTAGCTCTACCGTTTTCACACCAAACTCCGCAAAAAGTCTTGCGTCACTTGTTCCGCCACTTGTTGATAAAATTGGTTTTTGGCTTGTGATGTCAAATGTCTCTTTTTGAAGCAATTTTACAATTTTTCAATCCCTGCTTGTCACAAAAGGTTTAGCTCCTTGAAAAAGGGTTAATTTAAAATTCAAACCATCAAAAAGACGATTTATATAATCTTCAATATCATTTTTATCTGTTTTAGTAGAGTTTCTTACATTAAACATCAGTTTTAGATATCCCGGTGTTACATTTGTCACTTCCATGCCACTTCTTATATCTGTAACCACAAGTTGACTTGGTGCAAAATTTTCATCTCCGATATCAAAATTATGCCCTGTCAATTTATCCAATAATGGCGAAATTAAGTTTATTGTATTGGTTGATTTTTCAGGATAGGCAGCATGTCCCTGCTTGCCAAAAACCTCTATAACACCATTGATAGAGCCTCTTCTTCCTATCTTTATCGTGTCTCCAAAAACTTCTGTACATGTAGGCTCTGCCACAATCGCAAAATCTGGTAAAAAATCCCTGCTTTTAAGATATTTTAGAACTTCTATTGTACCAAATTTTCCATCACCCTCTTCATCACTTGTTAGCACAATAGACAAAATGCCTCTGAAATTTGTTGCTTTTTTACAAGCTTGCAAAAAAGCACAAACTCCACTTTTCATATCTTGCGTGCCTCTTGCATATATGTAACCGTCTTTGTTTAAAGGCTCAAAAGGATCACTACTCCAACCATCTCCCGGCGGTACTACATCTACATGTCCAGCAAAGCACAGATGTTCTCCTCTCCCAAACTCTTTGTATAAAAGAAGATTTTTTGTATCATTGCTATCAACTCTCAAGGCACTAAATCCACTCATATATTTTTCTATAAAATCTAAAGAGCCTGCATCATCAGGTGTAATCGATTTATAACTTAGCAGTTTTAAAAAAAGTTCTTTTGTATTCAAATTTTTAATCTCCGTGATGGTTCTCCTAAATAAAAACCTTGGAATTCATCTATTTTTATAAATATCAAGTCAACAAGTTAGTTAAGTACCTACTCAATAGAAACACCAATTAATAGCAAAAGCTGGATTTATGTCTGGCACTTAACACAATTATAATATTTGTTTTATTAAAACAATCATAATTTAATCAATGTAGCACCATATCCACCCATATTTATAGGCGCATCAGAATATGAAACCAAACTTGGATATGTTGAGAGAAATGTTTTGACGGCATATGCTAACTTGCCTGTGCCGATTCCGTGATAAACCAAAACTTCATCATAGCCGTTTATCAAAGCATCTGAGAGAAATTTATCTAATTTTTCTATGGCTTCATCAGCTCTTAATCCATGTAAATCAAGAGTCACCGAACTAGTAGCACTCGGTTTTGAAATTGTCACTTTTTTTGGTTTTTTTGGTGGAACTCCACTTTTTTTAAGACTGTTTTTCGGCACTCTTAAAGTGATGCCTTCACATTCGATAGTTGCAATATCTTTTTTTATACTCTTTATAACACCTCTAGTGTTTCCATATTTTATAAAATCTCCGATATGCAGATTTTCACTTTTTTGGACTATTGTTATTTTTTTTGCTTTTTGTTTATATTCATTTGCCCGGTTTAACGCCCTGTGGCTCTCTTTTGTATCTTTTGATTTTATAGCTTCCTTCGCCTCATTTATAGCTTGAGTGAAATTTCTTTGCATCTTAAAAGTTGAAAGCTCAAACTCCTTTTTTATCTTTTCTTTCTCATCTTTCAAGGCTTCTTTCAATCTTTTTGCTTCTTCTAATTTAGCTTCTAAAATGCCCGATTGCTTTCTCATATCTAATTCTAAATCTATATTTTTTTGAATTAAATCATTTAATTTTTCTTTATCTTCTCCATAAACTTCTCTCGCTTCCTTTATGATGGGAGCTGGTATTTTATATCTAAGAGCCGTCTCAAAAGCATAACTCTTGCCTATTGTTCCATTTAAAAATTCATAAGTAGGTCTTTGGTTTCGCTCATCATAAATCGCAGCCAATAGTTGCACACTTTCATTTGTGGCTAAAAGTGCTGCCAATCTTTTGTGATGGGTTGTGATTATAATCTTGATATTTTTTTGAATTAACTTTTCTATTATAACCTTAAACAAGCTAGCCGCCTCATCGGCATCAGTTCCTAATTCTATCTCATCTATGCCGACTAAAGTTGCTTTTTTTGCAAAGAGTTTACTAAACTCATACATCCTTCCTGCAAAAGTAGATATGTCATTTTTTACATTTTGAGGGTCATCAAGTACGGCTGTTATCTCTTTAAAAGATCCTACATGTGAGCGATTAGAGTCTATCTTCATAGGAAGTAAATATTTTGCTAAAAATGCTGCACTTAATATTGATTTTAAAAACATAGTTTTTCCACCGGCATTTACTCCCGTTATCATCAAAACATGTTTTGTAAAATCTATACTGATTGGCTTTGGCTCGTTTAGTGCCGGATGTGAAAATTTAGAAAGTTTTATATTATGATTATTTTCAGGCAATACAAACTCTAAATCTTTACTTTTTGCAAAAGCTACTCTTGCATGATATGCATCAAATCTGTCAAATTCTTTGTTTATAAAAGATAGGAAAATTCTGAATTTTGAAAATAGGGTTGAAATTTCTTTTGCATATTTATATATCAGCTCCTCTTTTTTATCCAAAAGACCACTCTCTTTGGATTTTAAAGCAGAAAGATTATCTGGAAAAATATAAAAAAACCCTCCGCTACTGCGTCCTACGACTGAGCCTTTTATGACATGATTGAAGCCGCCTCTCAAAAGTAGAGTTTCTTGATTGTTGATATAGTGGATTTGTCTATCGACTAGATAATTTGAGAGTTTTGAATTAGACATAAGCCGTCTTATAGCCACACTTGCATCTTCTTTTATCTTTTTGAGTGCATGCTCTATAGAAAAAAACTGTTCATCAATATCGCTTTTTAGCTCACCTTTTTCGTTAAAATAAGCACATATTTCTAAAATTTCGGGTGGTATTTTAATTTTTTGCATCCACTCATATAGATGCCCTTCTAAAAAAATCTTTTTAAGATAGATAAAGTAGTTTATGATTTTAACAAATGAGTAAATTTCATATATTTTAAGTACACCGTTTTTGCTAAGATGAGCCAATGCCATATCAAGATTTTCAACCTCAAGCGGTGTTTTGATGTTTTGAACTTGCATCAACTCTTTTATAAATTTATAGTGAATTTTGGAATCGCCCTCCATGAAAAGAGGTTTTTCTCTTGCTAAATACGAATGAAAGGCGTTGCTAAAATCAATTAAATCTAGCTTTGAAAGGAGCTTTTTCATTTTTTACATGTGGAGATATCTATCACGACACCTTTTAAATCTTTTATATTTTCTTTTGCTACAAAACTGAGTGTTCCGCTGACGAAAATAAAACTGTTATTATTAACTTTATAATTGCCACATTTTATAGTTTTACCCTGTTCATAAGCATTTATAATTTCTCTTTCATTTTGTGCTGTTTTTTGATTGTAGAAAGTATAAACCCAACCTGCAAGAAAAATCAACACCAATGAGAGGATGATATAAACTTTTACACTGTTTGTCAATGACTCTTTTTTGGAAACAAAAATCAATAAAACAGCTAGAATCAAAAGAAGAAATAATACAATCTGCATTTTATGCACCTCTTAATTGGTATGTGATATCTCCGGCACCAAAACCTATAATCAAACCTTGATTTAGTTTTTTTAGTATCTTTTTATCAAAAATTAAATTCAAAGAATTTTTCTCTTTCTTTAAGTTTTGAGCAAAAATAGGTCGATATTTTTTAAACTTATTTTCAAAATCTATCTCTATCTCTTTCTCGCCTGCACTCCAAACGGGGAGAATAATAAGTCTGTCAATTCCTGCAAAACACTCAACAAAACCTTTTAAATTGTCATTAACCCTTGAATATTTATGAGGTTGCCAGATTGCAGTAATCTCTTTTAATCCCATCATCGAAGCATATCTTTGAGCAGAATTTATAGTGGCTTTTATCTCTGTTGGATGGTGTCCATAATCATCTATCACAGTAAAATCATCACTTTTAGCAACTATATCAAATCTTTTTTTTATTCCTCTATAATTTTTTAATTTTTCTCTCGCACTTTCTAAATCCATCTCATTTAAACTAGCAAGAACTGCCAAGGATGCATCAATCGCTATATGTTCGCCTATGCCCCAAACTTCAAATTTACCCAAATCTTTCAGAGTAAACGAAGTATAAGGCTCATCATTTCTTATAATAGTTTGTATATTTTTTATATCACGACTCGGATATAACCTGATAGCTTCAAGAGTATCAAGCGTACTTAGGAAAGCATCTTCTGCATTTATCACTCTGATAGTTGCACTTCTTAAAAATTGCTTATAAGCTCCATAAAACCTGTCTAAATCATAGTTATAATATTCCATATGTTCTGGCTCTGCATTTGTAACAACAGCAACATAGGGATTTGAATTTAAAAAGCTCTCGTCACTCTCATCTGCTTCAAAAATAATATTGTTACTGCCCCGATAGTACATATTCGTATCAAACTGCTTGCTTTCGGCTCCTATGATGACAGTTCCTTTTACCATGGAAGCCAACATTGCACTTGTCGTACTCTTTCCATGAGCTCCACAAGTTGCAAAGACTCTCTTGTCTTTTAGTATCAAAGGAAGTGCATCTTTTCTTGAAAGTGTTAAGATTCCTTTTTTTCTTGATTCTATTAGCTCTGGATTATCATCTTTTGCAACTGCTGTATAAATAATCAAATCTTGATTTTGAATATTTTTTGCATCATGAGGAACAGAAACTTTTATGCCTTCATTTGCTAATTGTTTGGTTATTTTTGTCTCTTTAATATCTGAGCCACTTACTTTATAGCCCTCGTTTTTTAAATATCTAGCAAGTGCTGAGAGTCCGATACCGCCAATTCCAACAAAATGGATGAATTTCATTTAACTATCCTATTTTTTATAAAGTCATTGATTCTAGTTAAAACCTCTTTTGTTTTATCGCTATTTTCAACTAGTGCTATGCGAACATAAGCACTTCCTATTCCTTCACGACCCAAAAAACTACCGGGCAAAACTTTTACATTTTTCTCTTTGTATAAATTTTTTGTAAACTCCAAGTCATCATCAACTTCAAGCCAAACATAAAAAGTTGCTTCACTTTTTTCTATTCCCAAAATTTCACTTGCCAATTCTAAGTTTTCCTTATATATAGCTCTGGCTTTTTCAACATGTTCCTCATCAATCCACGCAACGGTTGCGGCTTTTTGCAGAGGTAAAGGAATGGCTGTACCCACATATGTTCTGTATTTTAAATACTCTCTTAGTATATCTTTATCGCCGGCTATAAATCCAGACCTAAGTCCGGGAGCACTGCTTCTTTTTGAGATTGAATTAATAACCAAAATATTTTTAAAATCATGATTTCCGACAAATTCACTCGCTTGAAGCAAGGAAGGTTGTGGTTTATCAGTGTATAGTTCACTATAACACTCATCATTTAAAAGCACAAAGTCATATTTCAGTGCTAATTTTACCCAATCTCCTAACTCTTCCAAACTCATCGTGGACGCCGTTGGATTATTTGGAAAATTCAGAATTACCAAATTTGTATCTTTTAATCTAATATCTTCAATGTCGGGTTTAAAACTGTTTTCTTTTGTTAAATTTAAATATATTACCTCAGCCCTGCAAGCAATAGCAGCACCTTCATATATCTGGTAAAATGGATTTGTAAAGGCAATTGTCGGATTTTTCATATCATGAAGTAAAAACTGAGGAAAATTAAAAAGAACTTCGCGAGTACCAAAAGTCGGTATCAATTCATCTGGTTTCAACTCTATACCAAATCTTTTTTTTACAAAATCTCGTTGAGCTTTTTTAGATATTCTTCTCCAGATGTTTTTGGATATTTCTTCAATAGCTCTGTACTTTCTTTTAGAGTATCTTGAACAAAAGAAGGTGTTTTAAACTGTGGCTCACCTATAGTAAGGATTGCTGGTTTATATTTTGTAGATGGTTTTATGTCTTTTAATAAATTTGTCAATTTTTCAAATGGATACGGCTCAAACTTCATATCATATCTCTTTTAGCCAAATCTTTTCTCCATCCCCATAATTTTTTAGCATCTATCACTTGACTTTTTTCAATATCACATAAAAGTATCTCTTCTTTGTGTCCGAGTGAAAGCTCAATCTCTCCATAAGGATTTACCAGTTTGCTGTGTCCGTAAAATTTCCAAGACATATCTTTATCGGTGTAATTTCCCACTCTGTTTGCTCTTAATATATACATAGAATTTAAAAAAGATCTCGTCTTTAAAAGCTCTTGCCATCTTAAAGATGAATCAAAAGTGGAAGATGAAGGCATCAAAACAATATCAATATTTTTTCGCATAGCTTCTTGCCAAACAGCATCAAAATGCGCTTCAAAACCACTTACGATGGCAAATTTTATCTTGCCAAGTGTAAATACCGGAAGCTTATAAGTCTCTATGACATTATCGAAAAATTTCTCTTCATTCCAATGTTTGAAATTAATCAAAAATTGCTGATTATAATAATGAATACTTTTTGGGGAAAATTTCGCAGTAGATTTGATCAGTTTTCCACTTTTTACCAAAACTATAGGTGCAATAACTGTAAGATTGTACTTTTTACACAATGATTTTAACACTGATATTTTATGATTTGTTTGCTCTTTTATCATAAGAGCAGGCATATTTTCAAGTTCTTTAAAAAAACTGTTCAAAGCATATTCGCTTAGCAAAATTAGTTCAACCCCTTTGTTCTCACAAATTCTAAAATAATAATCCAGTTTTGCTTCACTCATAGGAAGTGTTGAAAGCTGAAGAGCGGCTAATTTCATACCTATTCCTCGGTAATTTGGAGTTGTTCATACTCCAATTTTGCATCTTCTATCATTTTTGTTGCATCATTTAATATAGAAATACCTGCTTTATACTCTTTCATAGCATCTTTCAAGGCTATGCTCGGATCGCTTAGTTTTTCTAAAATCTCTTTTGCTTTTTTTAGTTTGTCTTCAAAGCTTATCTCTTCATTCATCTTTTAACGCCTTTCTTATATAAAAATCAAATTTATCATATTCTACCAAAAAAGCATCATGCCCATAATTGCTATCTACACAATGGTAATCAACCCTTTCACCGCGCCCCATGTCTCTCAAGGTATCCCTAATCTTCTCCATTTCACTTGGCATAAAGAGCATATCTCCTCTAAAAGATATCAAAGTCATATGTGCTTCTATATTTTTGAGAGAATCACTCAGTGAATCATAATTTCTTGAAGCATCAAATATATTCATAGCTTTTATAATATAAATATAACTAAGAGGATCAAATCTTTTTGCAAAGTTGTATCCATTATACTCCATATATCTTTCTACTTGAAACCTTCCGAACAGTTCGTATAAACCATCTGTTTCTACATAGTTTCTGCCAAATTTCTTTTCCATTGAGTGCGGACTCAAAAAACTGATATGTCCCGCCATCCTACCAACTGCAAAACCATTTAACGGTAACTCGTCAAAATCCTCTTTTTTATAATTTCCATCTTTAAATCTAGAGTCTTTTACGATTCCTTCCATGGCTAATTTGTTAAAAGAGATAGCCCATGGACTTGTGGCATAAGTTGATGCCAAAACAATCACTCTTTTGGTAAAATTAGGGTACTCAACTCCTACGCAAATTGCTTGCATTCCGCCTAGTGAACCTCCTATTACCGCATAGGCTTCTTCTATACCCAAACTTTTAAAAAGATTCATTTGAGCACTTACCATATCGCTAATCGTAATAACAGGAAATTTTAATCTAAGAGGCGGATTGCCTTTTTTTGTCTCACTAGTCGGCCCGCTTGAGCCAAAACAACTTCCTAGAATATTGGCACAAATGACAAAATACTTTGTAGTGTCCAATGCTTTTCCATCGCCGATAATTGCATCCCACCAACCTGGTTTTGAATCACCCTCATATTTACCTGCTGCGTGATGCGAACCAGTTAGCGCATGAAAAACAACTATGGCATTTGTTTTGTCCTTGTTTAGCTTTCCATAAGTCTCAAAGGCGAGCGTATAGCCTTCCAAAATACGCCCGCTTTCGAGATATAATTGCTCATCAAAATATTTTTTTGAAGTTGTTATTTGCAACTGTTTTTACCTAATTAATTCTATAATTTGGTGCTTCATGAGTGATAATAACATCGTGCACATGGCTCTCTTTTAAACCGGCACTCGTAATCTCTACAAATTCAGCTTTTTCTTGATAGTCAGTTAAATCAACACCACCTACATAACCCATAGAAGATCTTAGTCCGCCTAGTAGTTGATGAATTACATCTTTTATGGAACCAGCAACGGGAACTCTTCCTTCTATGCCCTCTGGCACCAATTTATCAGTTGCCGTTCCGTCTTGAAAGTATCTATCCGTACTTCCTTTTGCCATAGCTCCGATACTTCCCATACCGCGGTAAGTTTTATATTGTCGTCCTTGATAAGTGATGATTTCACCGGGACTCTCAACAGTTCCAGCAAGCAAGCTTCCTATCATCACGGAACTTGCTCCTACGGCTAAAGCTTTGGCTAAATCACCGGAATATTTTATACCACCATCTGCGATTATAGGTACACCATGAGCTTTTGCTGCGGCACTACACTCATCAATAGCTGAGATTTGAGGAACTCCGACACCGGCAACAATTCTGGTTGTGCAAATACTTCCCGGACCAATCCCTACTTTTACAGCGTCCGCTCCTGCTTCTATGAGAGCTAGAGTGGCTTCCTTTGTGGCAATATTACCGGCTATCACATCAACATCTAAAAGTTCTTTTATCTTTCTTACCGTGTCTATTATCCCCTTTGAATGTCCATGGGCAGAATCCAATACCAAAACATCTGCACCTGCCTTGACAAGTGCCGTTGCACGATCAATCTGACCAACTCCGATAGCAGCTCCAACTCTGAGTCTTCCAAATCCATCTTTATTTGCATTTGGATACTCTTTTCTCTTTTTTAAATCTTTTATGGTTATCAAGCCTTCTAGTTTATTGTTTTTACCGACAACTGGAAGTTTCTCAATTTTGTTTGTTTTAAAAATCTCTTCAGCCTGATCAAGAGTAGTTCCTTTTGAAACAGTGATAAGAGGCATAGGAGTCATCACTTCGCCTACTTTTTTATCATAATGTGTTTCAAATCTAAGGTCTCTATTGGTCAGTATCCCTATGAGTGTATTTTCGTCATTTATGACAGGCACTCCTGAAATTCTATATTCTTTCATGATATCCAATGCTTCTTGGGCAGTTGAATTAAAATGAACAGAAACGGGGTCTATAATTATCCCGCTTTCACTCTTTTTAACTCTTTGTATCTCTCTTGATTGAGATTCAATATCCATATTTTTATGAATTATTCCGATACCTCCTAACCTAGCCATCATAATAGCAGATCTATGCTCTGTTACAGTATCCATAGCAGCTGAAACTAATGGGATATTTAAAGAGATATTTTTTGTCAACATAGAATTTAATTTAACTTGCTTTGGAAGCACCTCAGAATACTTAGGAACCATCAAAACATCTTCAAATGTCAATGCTCTTTTACGAATTTTCATACATCTTCTCCTTTTAATTCTCTTTCCAGGCTTAATGCTCCGTCGAAGAGCTCTTGTTCACCGTAAGCTTTGGCTATCAGCTGTCCGCCTATCGGTAAACCTTGTGAATTTTTTCCTAACGGTACAGATATGCCCGGTAATCCTGCTAGATTTAGTGAAATCGTATAGGCATCACTCAGATACATCTCAAGGGGGTCTTTTTTACTGTCAAACTCAAATGCCGCAGTTGGAGCAACCGGAGCAAATATCAAATCTGCTTCTTTAAAAATCTCTTCATACTGGTGTTTTATCATATGTCTTGCTTTTTGTGCTTTTATATAGTAAGCATCATAGTATCCACTGCTCAAAACAAAAGTTCCAAGCAAGATTCTTCTCTTAACTTCCTCGCCAAAGCCATAGCTCCTGCTTTTTAAATACATATCTTTCAAACTGTCATTTGACTGTCTATTACCGTATCTAACCCCATCATAGCGACTAAGATTGGCGCTCGCTTCCGCGGTTGCTATGATGTAATAAGTTGCTATGTCGTATTTTGTATTTATAAAGTCTTTAAATATTATCGTGTGACCAGCATCTTGAAGCGCTTTGATACCTTCCATCATCTTTTCTCTAACATCATCGCCGGCTTCTTCAAGATAATTTCTTATCACAGCGATAGTCATCTTTTTATCTGGATTTAAAGAATCTGAAACTTTCTTATAGGCTATATTTGCACTAGTTGAATCGTGACTGTCATGTCCGGCTATAATGTCATATAAAATAGCCGCATCTTCTACATTTTGGGCAATCGGTCCAATTTGGTCAAGTGAACTCGAATATGCTCCTAGACCATATCTGCTGACTTTTCCATAAGTAGGTTTCATGCCGACACATCCGCAAAATGATGCCGGTTGCCTTATGCTCCCACCCGTATCACTTCCTAGAGCTGCTATCGCGATACCGCCAGCGACTGCTGCTGCACTTCCTCCACTGCTTCCACCTGGAACTCTTGAGTAATCATGAGGGTTTTGGTAACTCCGTAAAATGAATTTTCAGTGGAACTTCCCATGGCAAATTCATACATATTTGTTCTGCCAAATGGCGCTAATCCACTATCTAGTAAGTTATTGATAACTGTTGCATTATATGGTGCTTTGTATCCTTGAAGTATGTTTGAACCGGATGTTACTTCCCAGCCATTTACCTGAATATTGTCTTTTATAGCTATTGGGACTCCACTTAGGTATTCGGATATCTCACTTCCTGTTAATTGCTCAACATAAGCACCAATCTCTTTTTTGTCTTCTATCTCTCTTCTTAAATCATCTCTTAAATCTTCTATCTCATTTGACGGAAGAGTTAATGCTTCTTTTAAAGTTATCAATCCTCTCTCCTTGTTTTTTATTTTACTGTCATCTTGGCTAGGAGCTAAGCTCCTGGCCAATTCACGCTCTACTAAAGCTTCGGCTTGCGCCGAGAAGTTATGTTTTCTTTTTTACTAAAAATATTCCTATTGCGATGAATATAAATATTACTCCTATCGTTTCAAATATAAATTTAAGTGTTACCGGTTCGCTAAACATCTTTGCTACAGCTTGTTTTTACTTTTTCACCTTTGCATCTGCCACAAAGCTCATCTTCTACTTTTGATCTGTATTTCCAACATCTTGGGCACTTATATCTTTTTGCAAAATATATTTTAAATTCGTCCTCACCCACTCTGAAAGTCGAAACAGGATTGCTCACGCTTTCACATATGATATTGCTCACCGTAAACCAATCTTCACCATCACTGTTGCCTAGTTTTTTGAGTTCATCTGAATCGGAAAATATCACCAATTCCAAAGTTGATTTTATCTTTTTGTCTTTTTTAAGATTATCTACTATCTCAAAGAATTTTTCCCTAGCTTCAATCATATAGTCTTCGTCAAAAGGCATTTTAACTTCAGGTAAAGCAACATATTCCAAATCAAAAACATCACTCATATCGCCTTTTACGGCTTTTGGAGCATGTTCTAATATCTCATCCACCGTATATGTAAGTGTTGGTGCAAAAAGAGCCAACATACTTTTTGCGATAAGTGCCATGGCACTCTGAGAAGACTTTCTTGTTATCGAATCTTTGGGGTCACAGTAGAGTCTGTCTTTTGAAATATCAAGATAAATTCCGCTTAAATCATTTGTTATAAAGTGGTTTAGAAGTGACATTCCCTTGGAAAAATCATCCTCGTCAAAAGCCTCTTTTGCTTGAGAAAAAACATTCCCTGCTTTGCTCAATATCCACTTATCTATCGCAGAAAAATTTTCTACATCCTCAAAACTGTCCAAATCATTTACATTTGCAAGTAAAAATCTAAAAGTATTTCTGATTTTTCTATATTGCTCACTCACTTGCTTGAGAATATTATCACTAATCTTTAAATCTGTTGTATATTCACTAGTTCCAACCCAGAGTCTGAGTATCTCAACTCCGTATTTTTTTGCTATATTGCTTGGAGCTATGACATTTCCTTTGGATTTACTCATCTTTTCACCCTTCTCATCTACTGTGAAACCGTGAGTCAAAATCTTTTCATAAGGAGCTATGCCATTGTTTGCCGTACTTACTAAAAGGGAACTTTGAAACCAACCTCTATGCTGGTCACTTCCTTCAAGATACATAGAAGCCGGATAATCTCCTGCGTCATAGTCATCGGACTCTAAAACTGCCCTCCAAGTACTTCCGCTATCAAACCAAACATCGAGTATATCCATCACTTTTTCTAAGTTTTCAGGATTGTATCCACTATTTGGGGCTAATAAATCTTTTATCTCTAAATCCCACCAGGCATCAGCTCCTTTTTGCTCAAAAGTATCAGCGATAAAATCCATAACTTTTTCATCAAATACAGGCTCACCAGTTGTTTTATCTCTAAAAAATGCTATCGGCACGCCCCAATCTCTTTGTCTTGAGATACACCAATCAGGTCTGTTCTCAACCATAGTTCCAAGTCTTTTTATACCAGATTTTGGATAAAACTTTACATTTTCCAGTTCATCCATAGCCATTTCTCTCAGGCTTTCCTTGCCTTCATCTTTTTTATCCATCGCTATAAACCACTGTCTTGTAGCTCTGTAAATGATAGGCTTATGAGTTCTCCAACAAAACGGATATGAGTGGGTAAATTTAGAAACGCTCAAAAGTGAATCTCCCAATAACTCTAAAATTATTTCATTTGATTTAAACACATGCTCACCGACAAAGCTCTCAGGGTTAGGAAGTAAAGATTCTCGCACAAGAGTTTCATCATAGCAACCTCTCTCATCAACTGGCATTATGACTTCTAAACCATATTTTAAACCAACTCTATAGTCATCTTCACCGTGTCCCGGAGCCGTATGCACGCATCCGCTTCCACCGTCCATCGTTACATGTTCACCTAAAATTAATTTGGAGTCTCTACCGTTTAACGGATTTGTTGCATATAAATTTTCTAAGATATCAGCTTTAAAAGTTTTTAAAATTTCACCCTTTACAACTTCTTGCTCAACCAAACTGTCATATAAATCACGAGCCACTACAAATCCATCGCTTGTCAAAACATAAGTAGCTTCAGGATTGAAAGATATAGCTTGATTTGCAGGAAGTGTCCAAGGGGTTGTAGTCCAAATAATAACGCTTGTATCATCCTCTACATGTAGAGCTTTTTTTGCTTCATCTTGCAGTAGATATGCTACAAAAATTGAATAATCTTCTTTATTTTCATATTCTACTTCTGCTTCGGCAAGGGCGGTTCTAGCAGCCCATGACCAATATACCGGCTTACTTCGCTCTATCAAAAAGCCTTTTTTTGCTACCTTGCAAAGGGCTCTGTAAATATCTGCTTCAAATTTAAATTTCATCGTCATGTACGGATTTTCCCAATCACCAATAACACCTAAAGCTTTAAATTCATCTCTTTGTATGTCTATACATTTTCTTGCATGCTCACGGCACAACTCTCTGATTTTACTCTTTGGCAAGCTCTCTTTTTTTGCTCTGCCTATCTTTTTTTCCACTTGTTGCTCAATCGGAAGACCATGACAATCCCAGCCCGGAACATATCTGACATTTTCGCCAAAAACATAGTGAGTTTTAACAATTATATCTTTTAGAATTTTATTTAATGCATGTCCTATGTGGATATGTCCGTTTGCATATGGAGGTCCATCATGCAAAAAGAAATCTTTTTTAGCGTCTTTTCTATTGTTTATCATCTTTCTATATACATTGCTCTCTTTGCTAAACCACTTTTCATATCTTGCTGGCTCTTTTTGAGGTAAATTTCCCCTCATAGGAAAAGTTGTTTGTGGTAACAATAAAGAATCTTTATAATCCATCTTAGAATGCTCCTAACCTTTTAAAAATTAAACGATTCTATCTAAATTCTATTTAAGAAGCACTTATTTGATATAATATAGCTGTCTTAAACCAAACTAAAAAGGAGAGTGTTTTGAGCAGTTCACTTATTATCATTGGCAAAGAGTTAATTTTCAATAAACCTTATATGAGATATGTCATGGAAGAGTTAGAAAAGCATATCACTATTTTTGATTCTATAAAAATTTTAAATAAAAACGATAATGATTTTTTTATCAAATTAGAAGTCGAAATAAGTGAATATGACCAAACCGTAATACTGTCAAATCACTCTTCATTTGCATTTGTAAGTAAAATTTTATCTACTATTATGGATGATCATTTAGAACTAAGAGACGATATGCTAATGCCTTCAAAAACTCTATTATATTCTAAAAATTCTTATGTAATTAATAAAAATGAAAAAAGTATCAATGTATTAAGTATTGAAGAAAATAGAAAACTTCCAGAGATTTTGATAGATGAGAATATTGAGTCAAAAACTTTTACTGTTATTAATATTGATATTGATTCTATAAAAATTTTACTTGAACCAATTTGTGCAAATTATGATATTAAGATTACAACCACTTCAATCATAGATGGATGGGTTAAAATAAATTCCAAAGCTTACAAATACGGTAATCTTGAAAATTTTTTGAAAGCTATAAAATCACTTTTTGTCGGAAAATTCATAGAAAACCAAAATATCATAGAACATATTGCACTTAGGTTAGAAGCTAATAATAAAAAAATTACGGCTGTTGAAAGCTGCACAGGAGGATTGATAAGTACTATGCTCACAAAACAGCCTGGTATTTCAAATGTATTTGATGGGGCAATTGTAAGCTATGCAAACAAGATTAAAGAATCTTGGATAGGAGTGAATGCTGATACACTTGAAAACTATGGAGCTGTCAGTGAAAATTGTGTAAGCGAAATGTTAAGTGGAATTCTAGCTGCAAGTAATGCAGACTTTGCTTTGGCAACAAGTGGAATAGCAGGACCTAGCGGAGGAGATAAAGCAAAACCGGTAGGAACAGTATTTGTTGGTGTAAAATCTAAAAATCAAGATATGAGTATTGTAAGATTGTTATTAGAAGGCGACAGACATTATATACAAACTCAAAGTGCTTATTATGCTTTTAAGTTGCTTTTACAACTAGACAAAAAACTATTTTTTTAAGAAAATTGAATTTTAGTGAAGTTTCTCTTGACAAATAAACTATTTTTCTCTATAATTTCATCCTCATTACAAAGGTGAAGCATTTGTAAGAGATTTTCAATTTATAAATGACTCGTTAGCTCAGCCGGTAGAGCATCTCCCTTTTAAGGAGGTGGCCGTTGGTTCGAATCCAACACGGGTCACCATTTTTTGTGCGACCCCATCGTCTAGTGGTCCAGGACCCCGCCCTTTCACGGCGGTAACAGGGGTTCAAATCCCCTTGGGGTCGCCATACTTTAGAAAAAGTATCCTGGACAAGTTCTTAAATTATTATAGGTCGTTTAGCTCAGTTGGTAGAGCGCCACCCTTACAAGGTGGATGTCAGAAGTTCGAGTCTTCTAACGACCACCATTTTGTGACATTTTGTTTATTTATTTAAACAATAAATAGGTTGCGGCGGTAGTTTAGTTGGTTAGAATATCGGCCTGTCACGCCGAGGGTCGCGAGTTCGAGTCTCGTCCGCCGCGCCACTTTTTATTAAATTCTGTTTGATCTTTCTTTTAAGCCCTCATTTTCATATATATCTATTTCTGTGTTGTACTGTGGATTTACTTTTTTGAGTTCCCTGTCCATATAAGCTATAAGTGCGGCATCTGCATTTTTATGACTAGCAACTAGAAGAACAAAGTTTAGATAAATTTTTATATCTTTTGGTAGTTTGTGGTTGATTTTTTTTGGAAACAGTAGGCTCTTTTTAACATGATCAATCGCTTTTTTTAACTCTTCACGAGAACTTTTTCTTTTCGCAGCAATCTCAGACATGTCTTTAATAGTTAAAATTTTTTTACTTGTTATCGGTTTTTTGCTTCGCTCTTTAGTTACAATCACTGTTTTATTGTTATTTTTCAATATCAAGACAAGCACAACAAAAATAATAACAATAATTAAAACTACAACAGCAATTAATATATATTTTTCATTCATAATTAAAATTATAGCAAAAACCTCTAAGTAAACAACTTAGAGGTTTTGCTGAACCTATAGTTTTTTATCCATTTTTCTATTTCTAAATGCTAGAGCTATCATAGCAAAGACTATAGCCACCGTATAATACACAAATGTTGGTATAGGTACAGGATCACCTGTCGCATATGAGTGCATTCCTGATAGATAGAAATTAACGCCGAAATAGGTCATTATGATTGATGAATAAGCCAGTGTTGAGGCAACAGCAAACGAAAATGGAGTGGAAAGTTTTGGTATAAATCTAAAATGCACAACAGCCGCATATACCAGGATAGATACCAATGCCCAAGTCTCTTTTGGATCCCACCCCCAATATCTTCCCCAACTTTCATTTGCCCAAACACCGCCTAAAAAGTTTCCGACACTCAAAAGACTTAGACCTAAAATCATTGACATTTCATTGATTCTTGTAGCTTCTATAATGCTTCTGTCTATCTCTTTTGTTCTTTTTGAAGTAGAACCTGGATTTCGGATAATAAACAATAACAGAGTAAAAAACCCAAGCAAGGCGGTAAGACCTAAAAATCCATAACTAGATGTGATGATAGACACATGTATGTTTAGCCAATATGATTTTAAAACCGGCACAAGTGTCGTCATTTGAGGATCCATCCAGCTAAGATGTGCAACAAAAAGAGTAACGCCTGCTAAAATAGTGGTCAATGACAAGGCTATAACAGCTTGTCTCGAAAAAATAATACCTGACAAAATAATAGCCCATGCTATATAAATCATAGATTCATATCCATTACTCCAAGGAGCATGTTCAGTTATAAACCATCTCATACCTAATCCCGCAGTATGAACTGCAAATGCTAAAACAATTATCCAAAAAAAGATTTTGGTAATTAACTTAATATTCAATGATGGTTTCGCCATTCTTGCAAATATAAACAACAATAGTATTAAGCCACTTAGCAAATATACCGGCATCAGTCTTTGGAAAATCTTTGCTTTATTAAAAATTATCTCTGCTTTTATCCTACTTGGACTTGGTATAATACCTGTTGCATACTGTTCTTGATATTTTTTTATACCATCTATCGCTCTATTTGCCTGACTCCAATCACCGGTTTTCAATCCTTTTTGTATGCCATCAAAATAGGCAGTTAATATTTTTCTTACCTCTTTAGCTTCATTTGCAGGAAAAGTTTTGAGGGCCTGCTCAGGTCCATACCATTTATGTGACGGATCATTTACTTTGGGAATCATTTTAAATATTTCTCCCGTATAAACCATATAGCAAATATTTAGTCTTTCATCAACTTTTAAAACATCTTTATCAAATTTATTTCTAGCAGATGGTTTTTTTCTGCTTGCTGCCTCAGCATACTTGGCAAGTTTATAGCCTGACAATCCTTTATTGTTGCCGAAAAATTGATTGAAACTAGCATACTTATCTTTTTTTGACATGCCTAATATTTTTTTAAGTGTAGGATGAAAAACTTTTATCATTTTTTGGGTTTGCCACTCTTTTGGGGATGCCATCATTCCTAGAGTTACCTGATTTGGCGTTAACCCCTTGTAACTAAAACTACGATTTACCTTATTTAAAAAATTCTCAGAAACTGTATCAATTGGCATAATTCTACCATCTGCGCTTTGAACTAAAATTGTTCCAAAGTATTCAGCACTTTTTTTATCATATTTTTTAAGAAAATCGAATGTGGCATCTGCCTTTAAATCCCCTACATGTAGCACGCTAAATGTTAAGAATAGTGCTAAAAGTAATGATTTTATTTTATGAGTGTCTTTTTGTATCATTTGTGCCAACTTTCTAAATCTACTTTTTGGATTTAATATATTTAAAAATAAACCTAATGCCAATAAAAAATAGCCCAAATATGTAGGCCATTTTCCTGGATCTTTATTTACTGAAAGTATCGTTCCTAATTCATCTTGATCATAAGAGGATTGATAAAATCTATATCCTCCATAGTTTAAAACATGATTCATGTATATCCTAAAAGGCATCTTTACGCCTTTGTTTTTATCAATTACTTCTACTTCGCTCGCATATGACATAGGTGACATTGATCCTGGATATCTATCTAATTGAAATTCTATTAATTTTATAGCAAAAGGCAATTTTATTATTTTGCTACCCCACTCAAATCTAAAAGGAGTTCCTGCAATCACAGCTTTTTTTACAAATCCTTTTGCCCCTTTTCCTCTTCCATACATTGCTATTTCTTTCGTTTTACCCTTGTATGTAACATCAACCAATAAAGCTGAAAGTTTCATACCTTTTCTTCCCTTAAATAAAGGATTTGTCTCACTTACAATTTTTTCTTTTGCACTTACTAGCATTTGTCTAGGTGCTATATTTACTTTACCTATCGTATAAAGTCTTCCTGTTGTAAATTCATACTCTGTATTTGCCTTGAAATTACCTTTTTTATTTTCAACCATTTTAAACCACCCAATTGGCTTTTTAGAGATTATATAAAATTTTCCATTTTTAACTTTGATATTAATTATATTTTTATCAGTGGATGAAGTTGGAGTATCAAAGGCTATGATATTATCACCAGCCATATAAACTTGTCCTTTTTTGAGAGTGATGGTTTCTGGTGTTCCTCCAATACTAACAAGCATCGTCATAGCCGGCACTCCCGCTGGATCACTAACGAGTTTGGTAACAGCATTTGGCACAAATTTTTTAAATTTTATATCTGCCTTATCTCCTGCAATATTTAGCTTTATGTCAAACTTATTGTTTCCTACACTAGATAGTAGTTTCTGATATGCTACTTTATATAATTTGTCACCTTTTATAGCGCTTACCATCACATAGGAATTGCTGGAAATCATCCTATTTTCAGTCTTTCCGTTTCTTATATGTAAAATTCCTTCATATCCAAAGTATCTGGTAATTCCTGCTCCTAAAAGTATAACTATAAAACCAAGATGAAATAAAAATGCAGGCCACTTGTCTTTTTTATACATTTTATATTTAAAGATATTATAAACAAGTAAAATGCCAAGAGCTACTTGTATGGCTGCAAACCACCAGGAAGTATATACAACAGACCAAGCTGCATCTGTGCCAAAGTCATTTTCTATAAATGTGGCAACACCACTTGATATAGCAAAAACAAAAAGAAGAAGAACTGCTACCTTCATAGAAAGCAGTGTTTTAAGAAGTTTACGCATAGAATCCCCTACAATAATAATATAGGGAATTTTAGCGAAGGAAAGTAAATATTGTGTTAATTAACCACCCAAATATTTTTGTCTTATGGTGTCATCGCCTATTAAATCTTTAGCATTTCCACTCATAGCAATCTTGCCATTTTCCAATACATAAGCACGATCTGATATGTTGAGTGCTGCATATGCATTTTGCTCAACCAAGAGTATTGTAATTCCCTCATCTCTTAAACGAGTTATGGTTTCAAATACTTCCCCTACTATCTTCGGCGCAAGCCCAAGACTAGGCTCATCTAGCATCAAAAGTTTTGGTTCACTCATCAAGGCTCTTGCAATCGCAAGCATTTGCTGTTCACCTCCACTTAGGGTTCCTGCCATCTGATTCTTTTTTTGTCCGATTCTTGGAAAAAGTTTATACATTTTATCTTTTAAATGCTCATAGTTTTCGTCATTATTAAATGCACCCATACGAAGATTTTCTTCAACACTAAGATTGATAAAAACTCTTCTTCCTTCAGGTACTAAAGAAAGACCTTTTTGCACCAAGGTGTAAGTTTTATGATTTTTGGTGTCGTAACCGCCAAAAATAACTTCACCTTTTCTTTTTATGCTATTTAATAGAGCTTGAAGAGTTGAAGTTTTTCCTGCTCCATTTGAACCAATCAGAGAAATTATCTCGCCCTCTTTTACATTAAAATCAATTCCTCTAACGGCAGCTATAACTCCATAATATACTTCTAAATTTTTAACTTTAAGCATGTGTAAAATCTCCCAAATACGCAGATACCACTTTTTCATCAATTATAGCATCGCTTGGTTTTCCCTCAAAAATTTCTTCTCCATAATCAAGAACCAAAACAGTATCACACATGTTATTTACAAATTTCATGTCGTGCTCTATTAGCAATATTGTCAATCCAAATTCATTCTTTATCTTTCTGATTATATTTGAAAGATCTTCCGTTTCATTTGGATTCATACCGGCGGCTGGCTCATCCAAAAGCAATAACCTTGGATTTGTTGCCAGTGCTCTTGCAACTTCTACTTTTCTTTGATTTCCATAACTAAGAGATGATGAATTTGTATATGCAAAATCTGCAAGTCCAAATCGCTCTAACATCTCCATGGCTTCTTTTTTTATCCTCTTTTCATATGAAAAATGTCGTGGCAATCTCAAAATTGACTCTATATAAGTATAATTTGCCTGATTATGATATCCTATTAAAACATTTTCTAAAACATTCATACTCCTAAAAAGTCTGATATTTTGGAATGTCCTTGCGATTCCTCTTTGGACTATCATGTTTGGTTTTGTACCGGATATTTCTTCATGATTAAAAACAACATTTCCTTTAGTTTGTTTATAATTTCCCGTTACTATATTGAAAAGTGTTGTTTTTCCAGCTCCATTTGGTCCAATAAGCCCATAAATCTGTCCTGTTTTTACACCAAAACTTAAGTCATCAATAGCGGTAACACCGCCAAATTGCATAGTTATATTTTGAAGTTCAAGTATCATTATTTACCCCTTCTAAATATATCTGTCAGCTCTTTGTTTCCGAAAATTCCTCTTCTTGCAAAAAGCATCATGACAACTAGAAGTATAGAAAAGACAACCATTCTTAAGCCTGGGTGCGCACCTGTATTGTATCCAAATATATCCATATTTTGGTCCAAAAATCTAAGCCATTCAGTTCCTCCC
>JAJRPV010000043.1 GCA_024280575.1 Campylobacterales bacterium | reverse complement strand
CAAGGCTTTCAGAAGCAACTTGAGATAAATGGGGTTGGTTATAGAGCCGCGGTTAAAGGCAATGTTCTTGAATTACAACGTGGATTTTCTCATCCTGTAAATTATGAATTTCCAAAAGATCTTCAAGTTACAGTGGAAAAAAATATTGTAACTATTAAAGGTGACGATAAACAAGTTGTTGGTCAAGTTGCAGCAGAAGTTAGAGCTTTCAGACCGCCAGAGCCATACAAGGGCAAAGGTGTTAAATATTCTGATGAAGTTATTATCCGCAAAGCCGGAAAAACAGCTAAGAAATAGAGGTTAAAATGAGACAAAATATTTTAAAACGCAAATTAAATTTAAGAATTAAGCGTAAAAGAAGAGTAAGAGCTAAAATTTCTGGCACAAGTGATTTGGTAAGAGTTTCTATTTTTAAATCTAACAGAGCAGTTTATGCTCAAGCAATTGATGATGTAAATGGTGTAACACTTGCAAGTGTGGATGGTAATAAATTAGGTCTAAAAGCAAATATCACCGGAGCAGGGGAACTTGCAAAAGTTTTTGCTGAAACTTTGAAAGAAAAAGATTTAAATAAGATAGTATTTGATAGAAATGGATATCTCTATCACGGAGTTGTGGCAGCTTTCGCGCAGGGCCTTAGAGATAACGGTATTACACTGTAAATAAAGGGACGATATAATGGAAAAATATAATAGAGAAGAGTTTGAAGAAGTTATCGTGAACATTGGTCGTGTAACAAAGGTTGTCAAAGGTGGTAGAAGATTTAGATTTACTGCTCTTGTAGTAGTTGGCAACAAAAAAGGACTTGTAGGATATGGATTTGGTAAAGCCAAAGAAGTTCCAAATGCGATTAAAAAAGCAGTTGATGATGCTTTTAAGAATATATCAGCAGTAAACATAAAAGGCTCAACCATAGCACATGATGTTGAAGTTAAGTTTAACTCAAGTAGGATTTTACTTAAACCGGCAAGTGAAGGTACAGGTATCATCGCTGGTGGTGCAACTCGTCCTGTTGTTGAATTGGCTGGAATTAAAGATATTTTGACTAAGTCATTGGGTTCAAATAATCCTTCAAATGTTGTAAGAGCAACTCTTAAAGCTCTTAGTATGTTGAAAAGTAAAAGGTAAGGAAAAGCCATGGCATTAGATAATTTAAAACCGGCAGATAATTCTACTCATAAGACTAAAAGAAAAGGTCGAGGTCAGGGATCTGGCATGGGTAAAACAGCAAGTAGAGGCGCAAACGGGCAAAAATCTCGTACAGGTTATAGCATTAAAAGGGGATTTGAAGGCGGCCAACAACCTCTTCAAAGAAGACTCCCAAAAGTTGGATTTTACTCTGGACTTGTTAAGCCTTATGTGATAAATGTTGAAAAAATTAAATCAGTAGCTAATTTAGAAGAGATTACCATGGAGACACTTCGTGGAATTCATAAGATAGCAAATTCTGTAAAACAAGTTAAATTGATTGGCAAAGGGGCTAAAGAATTAGCATCTAAAATCAAAGATGAAAATGTAGTGTATAGCGGAATTAATAAATGAAACAACAAAGTTTCAAAGATGCAAAATCTTTGAAAAAGAGGAGACTATAGGATGAGCAAGGATTTAACAAAAAAAATATTGATTACCTTAGGTTTCATCTTTGCATACAGGATACTGGCATATGTTCCGGTTCCTGGTGTAAATTTAGATGTTGTAAAAGAGTTTTTTGACTCAAACAGCTCAAATGCGCTTGGCATGTTTAACATGTTTAGTGGAAATGCAGCGAAAAGACTTAGTATAATTTCATTGGGAATTATGCCTTATATTACCGCTTCAATCGTCATGGAATTACTTGCTGCTACTTTTCCTACTCTTGGTAAAATGAAAAAAGAGAGAGATGGAATGACTAAGTATATGCAAATTATTCGTTACGCAACAATTGCTATTACAATAGTTCAAGCAATTGGTGTATCTATGGGACTTGGAAGTTTAACAGGTCGTGGTGGCGAGAGTGCTGTTATGATTGACAGGACAACATTTATGGCAATTGCAGCAGCTTCTATGCTAACTGGAACTATGCTGTTGATGTGGATTGGTGAACAGATTACTCAAAGAGGTATCGGAAACGGTATCAGTTTGATTATTTTTGCCGGAATCGTATCTGGTATTCCTCACGCAATCGGAGGGACTATTAATTTGGTAAATACCGGTGAATTAAACTTCCTAATTGTAATCGCAATACTGGTGGTAATACTGGTGACGGTAGGAGTTATTATTTATGTGGAGATGGGAGAACGGCGAGTTCCAATATCCTATTCGCGAAAAGTTATGATGCAAAATCAACACAAAAGAATAATGAACTATGTGCCAATAAAAGTAAACTTAAGTGGTGTAATTCCGCCAATTTTTGCAAGTGCGATTTTGATGTTTCCATCAACATTGCTTCAGGCAAGTACCAATCCAATAGTTCTTAGCATTAAAGATTTTTTAAGTCCGGGAAGCTATGTGTTTAATGTACTTACATTCTTGTTTGTGATTTTCTTTTCGTATTTTTATGCATCTATCGTATTTAATGCTAAAGATATATCAGAAAATTTAAAAAAACAAGGTGGATTTATACCGGGGGTTAGACCGGGAATTCATACAGCAGATTTTTTAAATGATGTTGCTGGTCGTCTAACATTTTGGGGAGCTATATATTTAGGATTGATTTCAACTCTTCCGTGGGTTTTAGTAAAATTTATGGGAGTTCCATTTTATTTTGGCGGAACAGCAGTTTTAATTGTTGTTCAAGTTGCACTTGATACAATGAGAAAGATAGAAGCGCAGATATACATGAGTAAGTATGAAACTCTAAGTGCGGTTGGACTATAATGGCAATACCTCTTAAGAGCCAAAAAGATATACAAAAATTATCTGTGGCAAATAAGATTGTAGCTAAAACACTTAATTATTTAGAAAAACAAGTTCATCCAGGCATGTCTCTTTTAGAGATAAATGCTCTGGGTGAAGATTTTATAATGTCCCAAGGTGCAACACCGGCTTTTAAAGGTCTTTATGGCTTTCCGGCTGGAGTTTGCACATCAGTCAACGAAGTTATTATCCACGGAATCCCAACCGAATATAAAATCCAAGAAGGTGACATACTAGGCTTGGACATAGGAAGCAAGATTGATGGTTGGTTTGGTGACGCTGCGATTACCATGGGAGTAGGAAAAATATCCAAAGAAGACGAAGAGCTCATAGCATGTTCAAAAGATGCTCTCTATCATGCGGTAGATTTTATAAGAGCCGGCATGAGATTTAAAGAGTTGAGTTATGAGTTAGAGCAATTTATACTCTCAAGAGGATTTTTGCCTCTTAGGAGTTTTTGCGGACACGGTCTTGGTAGAAAACCTCACGAAGAACCTGAAATTCCAAATTATTTAGAAGGTCATAATCCAAAACAAGGTCCAAAAATCAAAAATGGCATGGTATTTTGTTTGGAGCCGATGATAGTTCAGAGAGAATCAGAGGCAAAGATATTGGATGATAAATGGTCGGTAACTTCAACCGATGGACTGCGTGGAAGTCACTATGAGCATGCAGTAGCAATAATAAACAACAAAGCAGAAATACTCTCAGTAGAGTAGGGATGATAATTTTTAATTTTTAATGATAAATTTTGAATTAAAAGAGTTGTTACAGAACTTTTTCGAAGAATAGCGGGCAAAAAAAGATGACAATTAAATAAAGCTTCTCGACGCAAGTCGTAGCTTTAGTAGCGTGTGAATTGACCAGGAATTTACTTCCTAGTCAAGATGACAGTTAAATAGGAGGTAAAATGGCGAAAGCAGATGTGATTGAGATTGACGGTAAAGTTATAGAAGCATTACCAAATGCAACTTTTAAAGTCGAAGTTCAGAACAACCATGTGATATTGTGTCACATAGCAGGAAAGATGAGAATGCATTATATAAAGATAATGCCCGGTGATAAGGTAAAGGTAGAATTAACGCCTTACAGCTTAGACAAAGGTAGAATTACTTACCGATATAAGTAAAATATTAGCTTATTTTAGGTACAATACACACCTTTTGTAAAACTGTGTGAAGAAGAATTGAAAAAAAACCACTATTTTTTCAATTGTTGGTCTAGTAAAAACATCGCTAAACCTGTGACAGTTTACTTAAAGAGCACTTCCGCAAAGGAAGCTCTAAAACAAAGTGGAAAAAACAGATAAAGGCTAAAAGATGAAAGTACGACCTTCTGTAAAGAAGATGTGCGATAAATGCAAAGTGATTAAACGAAAAGGTGTCGTTAGAGTCATTTGTGTAAATCCAAAACATAAACAGAGACAAGGATAACCATGGCAAGAATTGCAGGTGTAGACCTTCCAAACAAGAAAAGAGTAGAGTATGCTTTGACATACATCTATGGTGTAGGCTTAACTAGCTCAAGATTGATACTAAATGCTACTGGCATTTCTTATGACAAAAGAGCAAGCGAACTAACTGAAGAAGAGATAGCTTCTATCCGTAATGAATTACAAAAAAATTATGCAGTTGAAGGTGACTTAAGAAAAAATGTTGCCATGAATATCAAAGCATTGATGGATATGGGAAGTTATAGAGGTCTAAGACATAGACGAGGACTTCCTGTTAGAGGTCAAAAAACAAAAACTAATGCGCGCACACGAAAAGGTAAGAAAAGAACCGTCGGCGCAAAAGCTAAATAGAGTCTCAAAGGGAAACAGATGGCAAAAAGAAAAGTAGCTAGAAAAAAAGTCGTTAAGAAAAATATTGCTAGAGGTGTAGTTTATATATCAGCAACATTCAATAACACTGTCGTGACTGTAACTGATGAGATGGGAAATGTTATTGCATGGAGTAGTGCAGGCAGCCTTGGTTTTAAAGGTAGCAAAAAGTCAACTCCATATGCAGCACAACAAGCAGTTGATGATGCGTTGGCAAAAGCAAAAGAACATGGAATCAAAGAACTTGGAATCAAAGTTCAAGGTCCTGGAAGCGGTCGTGAAACTGCAGTCAAAAGTGTAGGTGCATATGAAGGTATTAGAGTAACTTTTCTAAAAGATATTACTCCGTTGCCTCATAATGGTTGTAGGCCTCCAAAAAGAAGAAGAGTTTAATTCTAAAAGAGTTATCTCATAATAATTAATTATGTATAAAATTGGGAGAAAAGATGGCAAGATATAGAGGACCAGTTGAAAAGCTTGAGAGAAGATTGGGCGTTAGTCTAGCTCTTAAAGGCGAGAGAAGACTTGCTGGCAAAAGTGCGCTTGATAAAAGACCTTATGCACCTGGACAACACGGTCAAAGAAGAACAAAAATCAGTGAATATGGATTACAATTAAGAGAAAAGCAAAAAGCAAAATTCATGTATGGTGTTTCTGAAAAACAGTTTAGAAGACTATTTTCAGATGCAAATAAATCAGAAGGAAACACAGGAACAAATCTTATTCTTTTAATAGAAAGAAGGCTTGATAATGTTGCATACCGTATGGGTTTCGCAACCACAAGAAGATTCGCTCGTCAATTAGTAACTCATGGACATGTTTTGGTAAATGGCAAAAAAGTTGATATTCCTTCATACAGAGTAAAACCCGGTGACAAACTGGAAATAAGAGAAAAATCTAAAAATAACCCACAAATTGTTCGTGCGCTTGAGTTAACTGCTCAAACAGGAATAGTTCCTTGGGTAGATATAGACACAAGTAAATCTTTTGGAATCTTTACTAGAATTCCAGATCGCGAAGAAGTAGTTATACCGGTTGAAGAGAGATTAATCGTTGAGCTATACTCAAAATAAGCAAAATAAGTTAGGTAGGTAGCATTATGAATAGTATTAGCACATCAGTATATATGCCGACAGAAATCGAAGTAGAGAATATTTCTGCAAACAAGATTAAAGTTATAGCATACCCTTTTAAGTCTGGTTTTGGAGTAACTTTAGCTCATCCTTTGAGAAGACTATTGTTTAGTTCAACTGTAGGATTTGCACCAATAGCTGTTAAAATAGATGGAGTTACACACGAGTTTGATAGTATTAGAGGAATGTTGGAAGATGTTGCTTTATTTATTATTAACCTTAAAAATATCCGTTTTAAGATTAGAAACGATGAAGAAAGAGTGGTTTTAAATTACTCTTTTTCTGGGCCAAAAGAGATAAAAGGTAGCGATCTTGAAAATGATGAGGTAGAAATTGTTACTCCTGATGGTTATCTTTGTACAATTAATGAAGATGCTGAATTAAATTTTTCAGTTATCATCGAAAAAGGCACAGGATATGTTCCTAGTGAAAACATCAGAGAAGATTTAGATGTTGACTATATAGCTCTTGATGGTTTTTTCACTCCGGTAAAAAAAGCTGTCTATGATATAGAAAATATGCTTGTAGAAGATAATCCAAATTTTGAAAAAGTAGTCTTTACGGTTGAGACAGATGGGTTGATTTCACCTTTAGTGGCTTTTAAAAATTCGCTAGAAGCGATGTATGCTCAAATGTCTGTGTTCAATGGCTTATTGGATATTGAGGTTTCAACAAGTGAAGAAAGTGAAAATATTAGTGTTGAGTTTGGTAAATTATTGCAAAATATCGAAGATTTAAATCTGAGTGCCAGAAGTTTTAACTGTTTGGATAGAGCAGAAATAAAATATATCGGTGAATTAGCATTGATGAACGAAGCTGAATTGAAAAACTTGAAAAATTTAGGAAAAAAATCTTTAGAAGAGATCAGTCAAGTGATGGAAGATTTAGAATTTCCTGTAGGTTTTGAATTTGAAGATGGAACAAAAGAGATCTTAATAGAAAAAATTCAAGATTTAAAATCTGAAACGAATGAGGGTTAAAAATGAGACATAAGCATGGATATAGAAAGCTAGGTCGTACTTCTACACATAGAAGTGCACTTCTTAAAAATCTAGCAATCGCAATTATAAAATACGAAAAGATAGAGACTACTCTTCCAAAAGCAAAAGAGCTTAGAGGATACATAGAGAAGTTAATCACAAGAGCAAGAAAAGGTGATTTCAATGCTCATAGAGCTGTATTTGCAGCTTTACAAGACAAAGAAACCACTAAAAGACTTGTAGAAGAGATAGCACCAAAATATGCAGATAGACATGGTGGCTATACAAGAATAATAAAAACTAGAACTAGAAGAGGCGATGCCGCTCCTATGGCATTTCTAGAGCTAGTATAAGCTTATATTAGAGGCTCTACATGTAGAGCCTCTAAATCAGATTAAAAATAAATAACTACAATATTTTCAATAACGGTATTCTCTAAAATATTTTTCTTTATTAACTTACCTTTTACACTTCAGTCGCTTTTAACCAAAGATTTGGTTAAATAAGAAAAAAATATTAGGATAAATTATGATACCTTTTTCAGATAAAGAATTACTTCCTGCAGTAGAAAAATCACTAGAAAAAGTAAAACCTATGTTGGCGCTTGATGGGGGTGGATTAACTCTTTTGGGTATAAAAGATGGTAAAGTTTATGTTCAACTTCAAGGTGCCTGTCATGGTTGTGCATCAGCATCACAAACACTAAAATATGGTATAGAGAGGCAACTTAGAATAGATATACATCCAGAGATAGAAGTTGTAAGCATTCCGCTTGGAACAGAATTTAACATAGATGCACTATAGGATATAAATGAATTTACATGTTACGCTAGGAATTGATTGTTTTTATAAAAAAGATTACTCTTTGGCGCTTTTTTATTTTTCACTTGCACTACAGGAAGAGCCGGAATCGCAAGATGCCAGGCTTGGCGCTATACTTACTGATATGGCAAATGAAAAAGAGATAGAAGCTATCGCGCTTTTTGAATATTATTTGCTTTCAAAAGAAAATGATAAAGAAAACATAGAAGATATTATTGAAGAAATTATAGATTTAGTAGATAGTAGTGCTGAATCAATATATGGCTTAATTGAAAAAAAAGAACTTCAATATGCAATTGACGAAGAAAATGGCATAGAATATGAAGATTTTAAAGAGTTGATAAAACAAAGAGGTGGTTTTACAAAAGCTTTTGAGGATATTATGTTTTCAACTAAAGTTCTTATATCAAGAAAAGAGGATTTTATAGATTTTTTAGAAAAATTGATTGACAATGGATTTTATGAGATGTCTTTAAATTATCTCGAAAGTGCTATGAGTGTTTTCCCAAATGATAAAAAGCTTTTATCGCTTGTAAATAGAGCAGTGCAGTATTGAAAAAAGAACAAAATAGTAGTTATGATTTCACATACATAACTGATAATTCCGCAAAATGTGATGAAAATGGCGCTTTTTTTCTTACTAAATTAAATGAAAGATATTTAAATGATGCAAAGCAGAGAGGTTGCACTCATATCTTGAATGCAGATGAAGTTTCGCAAATTTTAGGCATCAAAGATAATATGAAAATCATAGGGATAACGGGAACAAATGGCAAAACTACAACGGCAGCTGCTATATATTCTCTTCTTCTTGATTTAGATATAAAAGTTGCACTTCAAGGCACAAGAGGCTGTTTTATAAACGACACACAAATTGCAAAAAAAGCTTAACAACACCGACAATCTTCACAACTATGTTAAATATAAAAAAAGCAATTGAAGAAGGTTGTGAATATTTTATAATGGAAGTAAGTTCACACGCTATCGTGCAAAACAGGATAGACGGATTGGATTTTTATTTGAAAATATTTACAAATGTTACACAAGATCATTTAGATTATCATAAAACTTTAGAAAATTATGTGCAGGTAAAAAGTAGTTTTTTCGCAGATGAGAGCAAAAAACTTATCAATAAAGATGACCAAAAAATAGAATTTAATCCTAAAAATTGCAGAACTTATGGCATAGAAAACAGTGCAACTTATAAAGTTCTGGCATATTCATTAAATGATGGTATAAGTGCGGCTTTAGCGAAGATAGAAAAAGTATATGATTTTGTAAGCCCGATGCACGGTTTTTTTAATCTTTACAACATCACAGCGGCGATAAGTGCCGTAGATATGTTAGAAGTCGCAACTTTAGAGCAAATTTGTGAAGCAGCTGAGAATTTTGCAGGGGTTGCAGGACGCATGGAAATTGTCAGTGAAAAGCCATTGATTATCGTTGATTTTGCTCATACTCCAGATGGTATGGAAAAAGTATTAGACAGTATGAAAAGCAAAGATATCGTAGTGGTGTTTGGAGCAGGCGGAGACAGAGATAGAAGTAAAAGAGCAAAGATGGGCTTTATGGCTTCCAAATATGCCAAAAAGATAATTGTAACAAGTGATAATCCTAGAAGCGAAGATCCACAAAAGATAATTGAAGATATTTTACAGGGAATCAAAAATCAAAAATCAATAATAGTAGAAGCCGACAGAAAAGAAGCTTTAAAAAAAGCATTAAAATGGCAGGAAGAAGATGAGGTTATATTGGTTTTAGGTAAGGGTGACGAGACATATCAAGAGATAAATGGAAAAAAATTTCCATTCGACGACAAAAATATAATAAAAAAATTAATGAAAAATAGGATAAGATAGATGACATTCGAGATGTTATACAGCAAGATTCACAGAGCCGTAGTGAGTGATGCAAATCTTAATTATGTAGGCTCTATCACAATCGACAAAGATTTGATGGATGCCGCTAAATTAAGAGTTGGTCAAAAAGTGCAAATTGTAAATATAAACAATGGTGAGAGATTTTCAACTTATGTGATAAAAGGCAAAAGAGGCAAAAGGGAGATATGTTTAAATGGAGCAGCTGCGAGAAAAGCTGAGAAAGGCGATAAGATTATAATTATAGCCTATGCAAGTATGAGTAAAAAAGAGGCGGAGAAATTTAAGCCGACAGTGGTATTGGTCGATAAAAAGAACAATATAGAAGAAATTAGAGATTTTATAGGATAAAATATGTTTGAAAATATGGACTTTTCCAAAATGGGTGAAATGTTAGAAGTTGCACAAAAACAAGCTAAAAAGATGGAAGAAGAGGCCAGCAATAAAGAATTTACCGCTAAGAGTGGTGGAGGACTTGTGAAAGTCAGTTTGAGCGGTCATGGAGAAGTAATTGATTTAAACATAGATGACTCCTTGCTTGAAGACAAAGAGTCTTTGCAAATCCTTTTGATAAGCGCTATAAATGATGGTTTAAAAATGGTAGAAGATAATAAAAAATTTGCAGCATCACAAATGCTAGGCGGACTTGGCGGTTTTAACAAATAACTCATTGATAGGAGCTTTTATGAAGATATTTATAAGCTTGATTATATTATTTAATTTTGCTTTTAGCATTGATTTTGTTTATCCGAATTTTAAACAATGCTACAAAAAAAATATAAAATCAATTGTATATTTTGGAAATACAAAAGCAATGGCGATATCTAAACATTATGCCGTGGCGTATTTAAAAAAGAGACCGAAGCATCATTTCGTAAGAATGGATCCATTCTTGCATTTATATCTTTTTTACAGTCCCAAAGTATTGCATCCTGTAAAATTAAAAAATACACACAAATTATCTCTTGGAGAATGGCTTGCTAGTATGGATGATAACTCTTTGTATGTCGGAAATTTTGCACAAAGAGGAATAGGATTAAAAAGTTATTTTAAACAAAATGGCAAAACACCGCCTAATAGCATGATTTCTTGTCTGTGTTGCGACATATATGGGCTTGGTATCGGTGGAGGAAAATTTATTTCATCCAATTTTATAAAAAGACTCTTGGCTTCAAGCAAGATTTTTTACGGAGATATCGGTGTCCGGTTAGCCAGAAGTGGGAAAAAAGTAGTAATTTCTTATGTGAATCCCTATTTTCCTAAGCAAAGATTGAAAATAGGGGATATTATAAAAAAGATTGATGGGAAGAAAATTAAATCACTCGAAGATGCTGAAAACTTAATATTGTTTAAAAAAAGAAATCATATGGTTGAAATAGAGTTTTTGAGAAAAAATGCTCTACATGTAGAAAAAATAAAAGTTCTTGATAGATACAGAGTGAAGAAGTCAGTAAAAAAACAAAACTACTCATTTTTAAAAGACAAGGGAATATTCTTTGATGATAAAATGAAAATAAAGTATATTGCCAAACATTCATTTGGAGAAAAAAGCGGTTTGAAAATAGGTGATAAACTATTGCAAATAAACCAAATAAATGTAAAAAATCAAAATGAAGCAAGAAGAGTTTTTTCTAAAATAAAGAAAAAAGAGATAAATTTTTTATTCGACAGACATGATTTCCAATTTTTCATCAAGGTGGATAAGTGAGTTATAATATAAAAATTTTAGAAGATTTTGAACAATATTTAAATGATAATCTTCCCAAAATAGAGGGTTTTCATCCTCACTTTGAAAAGGCTTTGCAAGAAATTTTAATAGCCGGTGGCAAAAGATTTAGACCTATGTTGCTTTTAAATGTTGTAGATGTTTGCGCTCCGCTATTGATTAAAAATTCACATCCTGTTGCTTTGGGTTTGGAAATGTTGCATACTTATTCTTTGATACACGATGACCTGCCCGCCATGGACGATGCAGATCTTAGACGGGGACATGTAACTCTACATGTAACATACGATGAAGTGACAGCCATACTCGCAGGAGATGCACTAAATACGGATGCTTTTTATAAAATTTCAAATGCGCCACTAAGTGCAGATATAAGGATAGAACTTGTCAAAATATTGGCAAAAAATGGTGGAAGTGAAGGTATGGTAATCGGTCAGGAAATTGACTGCGAATTTGAGGATAAAATTTTAAGTCAAGACGAGTTGGAATTTTTACATTTGAATAAAACAGCAAAACTAATCGCCGCATCACTTCTTATGGGAGCCACCATATCTGAGCTAGATGATACCAATAAGAAAGCTATATATAATTTGGGTTTAAATTTAGGACTTTTGTTTCAAATTCAAGATGATATTATAGATGCAACACAAAGTGTGGAAGAGGCTGGAAAACCGACTCACAATGATGAACACAAAAATTCATTTGTAAATCTTTTAGGACTAGAAGGTGCGATAGAGTATAAGAAAAAAGCCTTAAAAGCCTTACATGTGGATTTAAAAAAATTAGATAAAAATCTCGCCGACAGGTTAGATACAATAGTAAAGGGATATTTTAATGGATGATTTAGAGATGTTAAAAAAACAGGCGGATACGATTAGATTTTTGTGTGCCGATATGGTGCAAAGAGCAAACAGCGGACACCCCGGAGCTCCTATGGGACTTGCTGATATCATCACAGTTTTGAGTCGTCATTTAAGGCATAACCCAAAAAATCCAAAATGGCTCGATAGAGATAGATTGGTTTTTAGCGGTGGTCATGCTTCTTCCTTAATTTATTCATTTTTGCATTTAAGCGGTTATGACATAAGCTTGGATGATTTGAAAAATTTTAGACAACTAGGAAGTAAAACGCCGGGACATCCGGAGTATGGTGAAGTTCCGGGAGTTGAGATAACAACAGGACCTCTAGGGCAAGGCGTTGCAAATGCAGTCGGTTTTGCGATGGCTGAAAAATTGGCCGAAAAGAAGCTAAATAGTGAAACAGCGAAGATTATAGATCATAAAGTTTATGCACTTTGCGGTGACGGCGACTTGGAAGAGGGTATCAGCTATGAAGCTTGCGCATTGGCTGGGCATTTGGTGCTAGATAATTTAGTTATGTTTTATGATTGCAATCACATCACAATAGAAGGTAGCACAAATTTGGCATGGAGTGAAAATGTTAAAATGCGTTTGGAAGCAGCCGGCTGGCAAGTTTCAAGAATCGATGGGCACGATTATGAAGAGATCAATGAAGTTTTACTAAACGCAAAAGAACAAGTGAAGCCATATCTTATAATCGCTGACACTATCATTGGAAAAGATGCTGTCGGATTAGAAGGAACGAGTGCAACTCACGGTGCACCTTTGGGTGAAGAAGTGATACGAAAATCAAAAGCAGCATAGGGATTTGATCCTGATAAGAAATTTTTTATCGCAGAAGATGTGAAAGCCAGATTTGGATGCGCCGTAGAAAAAGGTGATTTACTTGAGCGACAATGGAAAAAACTTTTAACCGAAGCACCCTTGGTAGAGCAAAATGAAACTCTAAAAGCTCTTTTAAATCCAGATTTTTCAAGGATTGAATGGCCGGTTTTTGAAAACAGCAGTATGGTGGCGACTAGAGACAGCAACGGACAGATTTTAAATGCGATAGCAAGAGCGATTCCGGGTTTTGTCGGTGGAAGTGCAGATTTGGCGCCATCAAATAAAACTATGCTAAAAGATATGGGTATTTTCCCGTGTGGTAGAAATATCCATTTTGGTATCCGAGAACACTCAATGGCGGCTATTACAAATGCTATATCTTTATATGGTTTGTTTATCCCTTTTAGTGCTACATTTTTTATATTTAGCGACTATTTAAAACCGGCAGCGAGACTTTCAGCTCTTATGAAAATTCAAAATTTCTTTGTATGGACACATGATAGTATCGGCGTCGGAGAAGATGGACCGACTCATCAGCCAATTGAGCAACTCAGTCAGTTTCGTGCTATGCCAAACTTTTATACTTTCCGTCCGGCAGATGCAAGTGAAAATGTAGAGTGTTGGAAAAAAGCTCTTAGTATGAAAAATTCGCCTTCGGCATTTGTCCTTTCTCGTCAAAAACTGCAAACTCTGAAAGCCGGAGAAATTGAATTTGGAGAAGTTGCAAAAGGCGGATATTTGATTAAAAAAAGAGAAAATGCAACTCTTACTATCGTAGCGAGCGGAAGTGAATTGATGCCATCACTTAAAGCAGCTTGTCATTTGGAACTTGCCGGTATAAATACAAATGTAGTCAGTTTGCCTTGCTTTGATTTGTTTGTTGAACAGGATAAAAGTTATATTGATAAAGTGATCGATCCAAATACAAAAGTATTGGCTGTTGAAGCAGCCAGTGGAAATGAACTGTATAGATTTGCCGATGAGGTACATGGTATGAATACATTTGGAGCAAGTGCACCGGCAGATAAATTGTTTAAAAAATTTGGTTTTACAATAAAAGGCATCAAGCAAAAAGCGATGGAATTTATGCAAAAAGAGTATGTTGAAACAGAAGCAAAAGGCGAGAGAATTTAACTATGAAAACGATAGGCTTGTTGGGCGGTATGAGTTGGGAAAGTAGTGCTAATTACTACAAAATTATAAATGAATATACTCGTAAATCATTAGGTTCACAAAACAATGCAAAATCCATAATGTTTACCGTAAATTTTGAAGAAATAGAGAGATTGCAACATGCAGACAGATGGGATGAAGCAGCCGACATATTAGCCGAAGCTTGCATATCATTAGAAAAGGCTGGAGCTGATTTTATAGTGATTTGCACAAATATGATGCATAAACTTTTACCAAAAATTGCTCCACATGTAGAGATTCCTTTTTTGCATATCGCTGAGGCGACTGCAAATGAGATAAAAAAAGACAGTGTCAAAAAAGTCTTGCTTTTGGGTACAAAATTTACTATGCAAGAGGATTTTTATAAACAAAAACTGATAGATAGAGATATAGAAGTCGCAATTCCAAATGTTGAAGATATGGAGATAATCCATGATGTTATCTATAACCAGCTTTGCTTGGGAATGGTAAGTGATACATCCAAAGAAACTTTTATCAAAATTGTCAATAAAGCACAAGGCGTTGAAGGTGTTATTTTAGGTTGCACAGAAATTGGGATGTTGATAAATCAAGATGACTTGGATATAAAAGTGTATGATACAACTATCATGCATGCAAAAGAAGCTGTGAGGAAGGCATTATGAACTTAAAAGCTGTTATTTTTGACTTAGATGGTACACTTCTTGATACCTTGGAAGATATAGCGATTAGTGTAAATTATGTTTTAAAAAAATTTAACAAAGAGCTAATTCCAGTGAGTGAGTATAGATATTTGGTGGGTAGTGGGGCTTTAAAACTGATGCAAGATGTACTGCCTGGTGTCGGCGAAGAGGAAATAAAAAAAGCATTAAAAATCTTCGAAGAACATTACATGAAACAATACAGTAAAAATACCAAACTGTATGAAGGTATAGGAAAACTATTAACTTTTTTGCAAAAACGAAGTATCAAGCTTGCGATTTTATCAAACAAACCAGATAGTTTCACAAAGCTTTGTGCTATGAAATACCTTAGAAATTGGGACTTTTCCGCAGTTTACGGCATAAGAGAACAAATTCCAAGAAAACCTTCACCCGCTGGTGCAATTGACATTATGAAAGAGTTACATGTAGAGCCAAAAGATTGTTTATTTGTTGGAGATACTAAGATAGATATGATAACCGCCAAAAATGCCGAAATAGACTCAATCGGTGTTTTGTGGGGCTTTAGAGACAGAGAAGAGCTAGAGCAAAATAGTGCTAAGTATATAGCCTCCACTCCTATCGAAACCATAAAGCTAATATCTCAAATAGAAGGTGAAAAATTATGATAAAATTTGTATTAATTGTCTGTTTTGCATTGATTAATGTGCAGGCACAAGCATGCAGTGGATGTGCAATCGGTAAAAATATGGCAAAATGTGACTATTATGTAGTTCGAAAGCATGATTTGAGTTATCAAAATACCTGTTTATCTTATGCAAAATCCATTGATATTGATGGTATGTTTGCAAAAGCTTCTTGGTATTATCTTTTGGGTGGAGATAAGGATTCTGCGAAAAAGAGTGCAACAAAAGCATTAAAAATAGGGCAAAATTATGCAGCAGAATATAGAGGCTTTGTATATATCCTAGAAAATGATATGAAAAACGCCAGGAAAGAATTGGTTTTTTTTAAAAACAGAGTAGGAGATATAGAATTCGCAAAAAAAGATATAAAAGCGATGAAAAATATATATAAAAATTTTAATGATAAAGTCGCATATAAAATTTTATATTAGTCCCATTTTTAATCTTCACTAAACAAATAAAAAGTTATTTTTAGTTAAAATAGAGCTTATTTTAACTAAAGCGGGTAAAAATGATATATGAACATGAGATACCAACTGGAAGCAAACTCTATTTTGGAAAGAGTGCTAGACTAAAAAGAAATATTGAAAGTATTGCTAGTAAAATCTTTGAGGAGAAAGATTTCGAGGAGATTGTTACTCCATTTTTATCTTATCATCAACACGGAAGTATTTCTGAAAAAGAGTTGATAAGATTTGCAGATGGCGATAATCATATACTCTCTTTGAGAGCTGATAGTACGATGGATGTCGTAAGACTTATGAGTAAAAGACTAGGGCGAAGTACAAAACAAGATAAATGGTTTTATATACAACCTGTATTTAAATTTCCTAGTTATGAAGTAAATCAGATTGGTGCTGAATATGTCGGTGCAAAAAGTCTTGTGTTTGGAGTGGATATAAGTTCTCTTATATTTTCTGAACTTTCACTTTCTCCACTTCTTCAAATATGCAATATAAACATACCGAATATTTTAGCTAAAAAATTTGATTTGGATATTGGTATTTTTGAAAGAGGAGAGATAGAAAAACTTTTTTCATTGAATTTGCCTTGGCTAAACAAGCTAGTCAAAACAGAAAATTTAGAACAGTTGGATGATGTTATAGACGAGGCTCCTGCTGAGATAAAAGCAGAACTAATAAAGATGAAAGAAACAAACGATAAAATAACTTATAGCAAGGTAGTTTTTTCCCCTCTGTATTATGCAAAAATGAGATATTATGATGGTTTGTTTTTTAGATTCATAGAGAAAAATCTAACTTTGGGACTAGGTGGAAATTATGAATGTGATGGAGTAAAATCAGCAGGTTTTGCTCTATATACAGATGCGATTATAGATACAATATTAAAAAAATAGGATAGATATGGGCAATAAATGTGATTTGATAGTAGGAATTCAGTGGGGCGATGAAGGAAAAGGTAAAATTGTAGATTTGATGGCTCAAAATTATGATGTAGTTTGCAGATACCAAGGTGGACACAATGCCGGTCATACCATAGTGGTAGGAGATAAAACTCTTGCACTTCATTTGATACCCTCAGGCGTATTAAACCCAGATGCTATAAATATAATCGGAAATGGTGTAGTTATATCGCCGGAAGCTTTGATAAAAGAGATGTAACAGTTTGGCGATTTGGAGAACAGATTGTTTATAAGCGATAAAGCTCATCTGATTCTAAGGCACCATATATTGATTGATCAAGCAAGAGAAAAACTAAGAGGGGCAAAAGCAATCGGTACGACAGGAAGAGGTATCGGACCGGCTTATGGTAGCAAGATAGAGAGAAGTGGACACAGAATGGGGGAGCTTAGAAATACAGATAAATTGGCTAAAAACTTAGTGGAATATTTTGATACCTATAAAGCTATATTCGAAGCTATGGAGATAAAAACACCCGCTTTTGATGAGTTAAAAGTTGAATTAGATGACTTTGCTAAAACACTTTTGCCGTATGTGATAGACACAACAACTTTAGTATGGAAATCACTTGAAGAAAATAAGAGAATTCTGCTAGAAGGCGCTCAAGGAACTATGCTAGATATTGACCATGGAACTTATCCATTTGTTACAAGTTCATCAACCATCAGTGCCGGAGCCTGTATAGGTTTGGGACTAAATCCAAAAGACATAGGAAATGTGACAGGAATTGTAAAAGCATACTGCACAAGAGTCGGAAACGGTCCTTTTCCGACTGAGGATTTTGGTGAAGAAGGAAAACTTTTGGGCAAAAACGGACATGAATTTGGGACAACTACGGGGCGACCTAGAAGATGCGGTTGGTTTGATGCAGTTGCAGTTAAATTTGCAAGTCGCATAAACGGATGTGACCGTCTCTCATTGATGAAACTAGATGTTTTAGACGGATTTCATAAAGTTAAAATTTGCACAGCTTATGAAATAGACGGCAAAAAAGTAGAAAATATACCATATTCTTTGGAAAATATTACTCCCGTATATGAAGAGTTTGACGGCTGGGAAAATTCAAAAGGCGTAAATAGATATGAAGATTTACCAGTAAATGCCAAGAGGTATGTTGATAAAATTGAAGAGCTAACAGGCACCAAAGTTGGCTTGATTTCAACCGGTCCGGATAGGAATGAGACAATAATTTTATAAGATATGTCATCAATTTACTCTAAAATATCTAAGATAAACAAGCAAAAATTAGATAGGATAGAGAGTGAGCTTTATATTATTAAAACCAATATCCGTAAAACAGAAGAAGAGATAAAAACAGTATATGTATTTATTGAAAAATTAAAAATTCCACAAAATGGGGATATAAAACTGTTAAATAGTTTTCAAGAAAGCAGAAGATTGCTTAATGTTCAAAAGAATATGCTTACGGATAATTTATATGCAAAGAATTTGGAATTATCCAAAAAACACAAAGAGTATAAAGAAGCAAAATTTGAATATGAAAAGATAAAATATCTAGAAGAAGAAGAGATTGCCAAAAGGTTGGAAAAATTGAAAAAAGATGAGGCAAAAGAATTAGATGAGATATCTAATCAACTCTTCAAAAGGAGCAGACATTGAAAAGTATTTTTTTAATAATATCATTAGTTATATTTTCTTATGCAGCAAGTGTTGATTGTAATTAGGTATTTGAGAGCAGAAAATCTGAATTATTGCAAAATATAGAAAAAATAGATGAAGCAAGACAGTCGCTTGAAGCTTTGAAAGCCGCTACAAACGCACTCTTTGAGAAGCAAAAAGCCCACATAATAGAAGAGAATAAAAAGTTAGATATCAAAGAGGCAAAACTTGCAACACAAAAGAAACAAATTGAAGAACTTATAGCAAAAAATCAAAAATTGCTAGATATTATCAAAGGTGCAAAGGATGATAAAATAAGTGAAACTTATTCGAAGATGAAAGACTCAGCAGCCGCAAGTGTTTTTGAGGATTTAAATGCTGAGCAGGCTTCATCAATTCTTTTTACACTTCAGCCAAAGAAAATCTCGAAAATATTAGCCAAAATGGATCCTAAAAAAGCTTCAATCATAACACTAAGGCTGAAAAAAGGACCACCATTTGACATAAGTGCCAAGAAGGAGAAATAAATGGAAAATTATAATGATCTTATTCACTCCATATCGCTTGCAATGGGAGCTTCCTGGGCAAGTGGGATAAATTTGTATGCAACCATATTTATATTAGGTTTTAGTGCATTAAATGGTGCTTTTGTTTTGCCTCCCGAACTTCATGTTTTAAGCAATCCTTTGGTTATAGGAGCTGCGGGATTTATGTATTGTGTAGAGTTTTTTGCAGATAAAGTGCCTGGAGTCGATACAGGATGGGATGCAATCCATACTTTTATAAGAATACCCGCTGGAGCACTTTTAGCTGCCGGAGCCATGGGTGACATGGGAAGTGCAGCGCAAATAAGTGCAGCAATACTCGGCGGAGGACTTGCAACTATGACCCATGCTACAAAAGCCGGAAGCAGGGTTTTGATAAATACCTCGCCTGAACCTTTTACAAATTGGGGGGCTAGTATAGCTGAAGATTTAACAGTCTTTGCCGGTCTTTGGGCTGCCTTAAATCACCCGGTAATTTTTATCGTTGCACTGATTATTTTTATAGTATTTATGATTTGGCTTTTACCAAAACTATGGAATGGTATAAAAAAAGTTTTTGGATTCTTAAGAAGGTTTTTCGGGGCAAAAACAGATGATAAAACGATATCAATAGAAGCCAAACAAAAAGAATAGTTTTGGATTTTTTAACAACACTTACCTTTGTAGGGGCTATTTTTATATTTATGGCAACTCCAGGACCCGGCACTTTGGCTGTTGTTTCGAGAGCTCTTGGTTCCGGATTTAAGCATGCAATTTTTATGTCGATTGGCATGGTTTTGGGAGATATTGTATTTTTACTTTTAGCGATATTTGGTTTAAACATAGTTGCACAAACTTTTTCTACACTTTTTATAATTATAAAAATTTTAGGCGGAATTTATCTTATTTATCTTGGATTTAAAATTTTTATGGCCAAGACTTCCCATTTTGATGTAAATACACAAAAAAACTCAACTCTAAGTAGTGATTTTTTTGCAGGTCTTTTTATAACACTAAGTAATCCTAAAGTGATAGCATTTTATGTTGGTTTTTTACCAACTTTCCTAGATTTATCCAAGTTGAATCATGAAGATATACTTTTGGTCGTATTGTTAGTTTTATCTACTCTCTCCACCATATTAACAATATATGCATACTTTGCAAATAGAGCAAGAGAATCCATCAAAAAACCAAAAATACAAAATATTATGAATAGACTCGCAGGTAGTATTATGATATTTGTAGGTGGGTTTTTAATCATCAAACAGTGAAATCTCTTTACATGTAGAAGATATTTTCGTGACAATTTTTAGACATAAACAGATATTTACCTTATTTTGGATAAAATGAAAATGTACAAAATCTAAATAGTAAGGTTGAGTGATGAAAGTCAGATTACCTCATGCCCCCTATATTGCAAATAAAATAGCGATTGATATGCTCAATAGTGGTTTTATAAAATTGTTGCAAGGCTTAGAGCCGATTGCTAAAATTTCTAGAGAGATTCTAGAAGAAGATATAAAAAAAGAGATTGCTCTTGAAGAGAGAGTTGAGGATATATTAGACGATAATGATGATGAGATAGAGTTTCGTCAAGTTGATAGAAGAAGTATGTTTTGGCTTGTGAAAAAGAAATTGGCCAAAGAGTATGGCGTTACTTTGTCTTATGAAGATAGATTTAGTGATGACTCACATAGAATACTAGAGGCTGCCTGGAAAGATAATTTAATAGATTATACTGTATCGGAAAATAGAGTTAAAAATGTAATTTATACGGCAATTGAAGATTATCTTGAAAATTTTGAAGGCATAGAAGATGCGGTTGCTGATCAAATTGATAACTATAAGAGAAAACTAATACCGGGTTCTGCTGAATATGACTTGGTTTTTGAAAAGTTATATGAAGAGGAACTAAAAAGAAGAGGCATGGCGCTATGAGTCTTAAGCCTATCTGGATTTATATTGAAAATGGTATTTTTTTGGAAGCAAAAAGTTTTGGTAGTGTTGGTACTAGAGTCGGAGAAATAGTTTTTAATACTTCCATGAGCGGTTATCAGGAAATTATGAGTGATCCAAGCTATGCAGGACAATTTGTGGTGTTTACGATGCCTGAAATCGGAATTGTCGGAGTAAACGATGATGATATGGAAAGCCTTGGGGTACATGCAAGCGGTATAATTATCCGTAATTTTAACAAAGAATATTCTAGTTTTAGAGGTAAAGATTCTTTGGATAATTTTCTTCAAAAATATAATTCTATCGGTATTTGTGATATTGATACGAGATTTTTGACAAAAAATATTAGAGATAATGGTGCTAAAATGATGATAGCATCTACTGAGATATCAGATAAAAATGAATTAAAAAAGATACTCAAATCTTTTCCTAGAATTGAAGAAGTGGATTTTATTGAGGAAGTTTCCACTAAAGAAAAATATATTCATAAAAATGGAACTTGGGATAGCCATACATTAAAATATAAAGATGTTTCTAAGAAACCTGAAAAAAAAGTTGTTGTTGTTGATTTTGGCGTTAAAAGAAATATTTTAAATGAGCTTTGTGAATCAGGATTGGAAGTAGAGGTTATTCCAAGTGATTTTGATCCTCAAGACTTAATTAATAGATATAAAATCGGTGAAATTAACGGAGTATTTTTGTCAAATGGTCCGGGAGATCCTATGTTTTACAAAAAAGAAGTTGAAAAAATATCAAAACTTATAGAGGCAAAAGTTCCGATGTTTGCTATATGTTTAGGGCACCAACTCTTAAGTATAGCTCACGGGCACCCAACATATAAGTTGGCATTTGGACAACACGGCGGGAATCATCCTGTTCGAAATGAAGGCAATAAAGTAGTCGAGATAACAGCGCAAAATCATAACTATAATGTTCCAAGCTCTATCTGTTCTATCGCAAAGATAACACATGTAAATTTATTTGATAATACTATAGAAGGAGTCGACTACAATAATGAGCCTATTTTTTCTGTGCAACATCATCCCGAAGCAAGTCCGGGACCACATGATAGCAAGTACATATTTAGAGATTTTGCTAAAATATTATAAGAGGAAATTCTCATAGATACTATAAGTTTTACAACCATAATCGTAGTAGCATTTTTAGGTAGCTTGGGACATTGTATAGGTATGTGTGGCGGTTTTATAGTAGCATACAGTAGTTCAAAAATTGACACCAAATCTTCAAAAACGAGACAACTAATAAGTCATCTATTTTATAGCCTAGGCAGAATAACTTCTTATGTTTTGATTGGAGTAGCGTCTGGTATTTTAGGAAGCGTTATCGCTTTTTCTCAAACTTCTATGGGTTATTTTTATTTCTTTATTGGTATATTTATGATTCTGATGGGATTTTCATTGATGGGCAAGATTAGGTTTTTGACATCTTTAGAATCATCCCTTGCAACAAATTCATTTGTAAAAAAAATATTTTCTTCTTTATTGCACTCTAAAAGCATTTATAGTTTTTATGGATTGGGTATGCTTAACGGTTTCTTGCCATGTGGATTGGTTTATTTCTTTGCCGTATCTGCAGCCGCCAGTGAATCTGCCTTTTGGGGAGGAGTTACTATGCTGGTATTTGGCTTATCTACGATGCCTGCACTTCTTGGATTTGGCTATATTGTCGGTTTTTTAAAAGGGAGTAATTTTAGGGAAATTATGATTAAGCTAGCATCAATTGATATTATACTATATGGTATATATATGTCATATCTTGGTTATATGTCTGCTATCAGTGGTATAAAATGACTCTAGCCCAATACAAAAATGCGATAGAACAAAGCAATATAGTTTCCAAGACAGATATAGATGGGATAATTACTTTTGCAAATGATGAATTTTGCAAGATATTTGAATATTCCAGGGAAGAGTTGATAGGTAAAAACCACAATATTGTTAGACATCCTGATGTTCCCAAAGAGACATTTAAAACTCTTTGGGATACGATTTTATCTAAAAAAACATACAAAGGAACAGTGAAAAATCTTTCCAAATATGGCAAAACTTTATATGTGAATACAACAGTTATTCCTATATTAAATAAAAATGGATATATAGAAGAGTTTATTGCTATTAGATATGATGTTACACAAAGCATAGAGTTAGCTCGACAAATACAGGAAAAAGATAGGTTTTTATTTCAACAATCAAGACTTGCGGCTATGGGAGAGATGATAGGCAATATCGCCCACCAATGGAGACAGCCGTTGAATGAGCTTGGAATCACAGTCTATCAAATGAAAAAGTTTTTTCTCTCTGATAAAAATAAGGGTGAATTTATGCGAAGTTATGATCACTCTAAAGATGTTATTAAAAAAATGTCAGATACCATAGAGGATTTTAGGAATTTTTTCAATCCAAATAAAATTAAAAAAAGTTTTTTGGTTAAAGATGCGATAAAAGAATTGCTGAGATTAATGCAAGGTAGCATACAAAAACACCGGCTACATGTAGATGTTATTTATGAAAAAGAGTTGAGTATATATGGGCATATAAATGAATTTACACAGGTTTTATTAAATTTAATCAATAACTCCAAGGATGCATATAATCAAAGAAATTTGCAAAATAGAAATATAAAGATTGTAGTAGGCGAAGACGATAAAAAGAATTTAGAACTTATTTATAGAGATAATGCAAAAGGAATAGATAAAGATATAATAGATAAAATATTTGATCCTTATTTTACAACAAAACATTCAAGTCAAGGGACGGGTCTAGGCTTATATATGGGTGAGATGATAATAAAAAAAAGTATGAACGGAGATATAAAAGTTCATAGTGATGACAAGGGTGCTACATTTAAAATAACTATACCGACATCAAGGGAGATGGAGAAATGACTAATTTATCAAATTTAACAATACTATTTGTAGAAGATGAAAATAGCATAAGAATAGCATTGCAAAAGTCTATCGGAGACGAATTCGCAAATTTTATAATGGCAAAAGATGGCAGCGAGGGTTTAAAAAAATTTCAAAAATACAAACCGGATATTGTTATAACAGATATTATGATGCCTGTTGTTGATGGCTTGGAAATGTCAAGAGAGATTAAAAAAATTTCTAGAAATACGCCTATTGTAGTTTTAAGTGCATTTAATGAAAAAGAGAGATTGATGAGTGCGATTAATATTGGCATCGATAAATATATTATGAAGCCAATTGATGTTGATGAACTGATGAAAATGCTTGAATATATATCGCAAGATTTATTATCAATAAGTGAAACGGTAGATCTTGGAAATGGTTATATTTTTGATAAGACCGCAAGAGTTTTAATCAAGGATAATAAAAAAATACCTCTTACAAAGAAAGAACTTCTTTTTATCTCTATTTTAGTGAAAAATCTAGGCGCATATGTATTACATGAAGAGTTGAAAAAATATGTCTGGATAAATAAAAGTGTCAGTGATGCAGCCATAAGAACCTTTATTAAAAGGGTTAGGGAAAAAACTGATAAAAGCTTTATAAAAAATATCCCGGGGTTGGGATATAAAATTAATATTTAAAATTAATATTCATTTAATACAAATTTAATCCTATTAAGCTTTATTGTATTAAGTTTGTACTATAATTCTTATAATTATGTGATATTTGTGTGACATAAAAATATATTTTAGGAGGAATTGATGCAGTCTAGTAATGCAATTAACTACGACTATACAGTTGCGAAATACTTTACAATTTCAGCTATAGTGCTTGGTATTGTGGGTATGAGTGTTGGTGTACTCATCGCATTTCAATTAGCCTTTCCAGAACTGAACAATATGTTCGGTGAGTATGGGACTTTTGGAAGACTAAGACCAATACATACTGATGGAGTAGCGTTTGGTTTTACGGTGAGCGGAATTTTTGCCACATGGTTCTATGTGGGACAGAGAGTTTTGAAGGTCTCTATGGCAGAATCAAAATTTTTGATGTTTATAGGAAAACTTCAATTTTGGCTATATATTATAGGTGTAGCTGTTGCTGTTGTATCTCTGCTTTTGGGTTATACTACTTCAAAAGAGTACGCAGAGTTTGAATGGCCTGTAGATATCGCTATCGTCGTAGTTTGGGTACTATGGGGTATTAGTATCTTTGGTCTTATCGGTATAAGAAGAGAGAAGGTTCTTTATATTTCAGTTTGGTACTATATAGCGACATTTTTAGGTGTTGCCATGCTGTATGTTTTTAACAATATGGAAGTTCCTACATACTTTGTTTCCGGTATGGGAAATTGGTTTCATTCTGTATCAATGTATGCAGGAAGCAATGATGCGATGGTTCAATGGTGGTACGGACACAATGCGGTTGCATTTGTATTCACAGTGCCGATTATCGCTATGATTTACTACTTTTTACCAAAAGAATCAGGTCAACCTGTATTTTCATACAAGCTTTCACTTCTTAGTTTCTGGGGTTTGATGTTTGTATATCTTTGGGCAGGTGGACACCATCTTCTCTACTCAACAGTGCCTGATTGGGTTCAAACTATGGCATCAATATTTTCTATTATTTTGATTTTACCATCTTGGGGAAGTGCTATTAACATGCTTTTAACCATGAAAGGTGAGTGGGGACAGTTAAAAGAGAATCCATTGGTTAAATTTTATGTGCTAGCTTCAACTTTCTATATGCTTAGTACGCTTGAGGGTCCTATTCAAGCTATCAAATCAGTAAATGCCCTAGCGCACTTTACAGATTGGATTCCGGGACATGTACATGATGGTACATTAGGCTGGGTTGGATTTATGATTATAGGCGGTATATTCCACATGGCTCCTAGAATGTATAAAAGAGAGATATTTAGTAAAAAACTTGTTGAAGCGCAGTTTTGGCTTCAAACAACAGGTATCGTTATGTACTTTACAAGTATGTGGATAGCTGGTATTACTCAAGGTATGATGTGGAGAGCAACTGATCAGTATGGTAACTTGGCTTACTCATTTATAGATACAGTTGAAGTTCTTCATCCATATTGGACACTAAGAGCAGTTGGCGGTTCGTTTTATTTAATAGGTGTATTTATGTGGGCATATAACATTTATAAAACAGCAACTTCAAGCAAGGCTATTGAGAAAGAACCTCAATATGCTACACCTATGGCGTAAGGGGGTATAAGATGTTTCATTGGTTAGAAAAAAATCCATTCTTTTTTACAGTAGGTGTATTTTTGGTTATCGCTTATGCAGGTATAGTTACAATTCTCCCTGATTTTATGGAGAGTGCTAGACCACTTAAAGGTACCAAGCCTTATACAGCATTGCAAATTGCAGGAAGACAAGTTTATATAGCAAATGGGTGCAATACCTGTCACTCACAATTGATTCGTCCATTTAAATCTGAAACAGATAGATATGGAAAGTATTCATTAAGTGGCGAGTATGCTTATGATAGACCATTTTTATGGGGTAGCAGGAGAATAGGTCCAGACCTTCACAGAGTTGGAAACTACAGAACAACAGATTGGCATGAAAATCATATGTTAAATCCTGCAGCTGTGGTGCCTGGCTCAATTATGCCAAAATATGGTTTTATGTTTAAAAAGGATATAGATTTCAAAACTGCTTATGCCGAGGCAAAAACAGTTCAAAAAGTTTTTGATGTTCCTTATGATAAACCTGGTATGCCAAAACTTGGCACATATGATGAAGCTAAAAAGGCAGCATATAAAGATGCCGGTAAGATAGTTGCAAATATGAAAAATCAAGAAATAAAAGATGCATATAAAAATGGCAATATCAGAGAAATAGTAGCATTAATTGCCTACTTAAATGGTTTAAAATAAGGATATAGTTGTGGATATGGAGCTAATAAGAAACATACAGGGCTGGGGTTATGTAAGTATGATTTTTATCATAACTATAGGGCTCTATGCCTACATATATCATCTTTACAAGTCCCAAAGAGAAGGAGTAAAAGACTATGAAAAATACTCAAATATGGCACTTAAAGATGATATAGATGATTCTTTGGTAGAAGCAAAAGATCCACAGAAAGACGAAAAAGATAATGAGGAGCGTTAAAAATGAATTGGCTGAATGACAATGTTAATTTGCTGACACTTTTAGGTGCGGCAGCTATTATAATCCTCACCGTAGGTGTTGCCGGTAAATATATTAAACAGATAAAAACTGATAAAGCAACAGGTGAGTTGACAGGAGATAATTGGGATGGTATAGGTGAGTTTAGCAATGAACTCCCTTATGGTTGGTCTCTGGCTTTTTTGGGAACAATAGTTTGGGGTTTATGGTATTTCTTTTTGGGATACCCGCTGGCTACATTTTCTCAAATTGGACAGTATAATGATGAAGTAAAAAGTTATACCCAAAGATTTGAAAGCAAATGGGCAAATCCTGACCATGAAACTTTGATGGGTATGGGAGAGGGTGTATTTCTAGTACAGTGTGCGCCTTGTCATGGTATTACAGGTGATGGCATGGGAGGTAAGGCTGCAGATCTCACTTCTTGGAATAGCGAAGATCATATAGTTAGAATTGTAAAAGATGGTTCAAAAGGACAAGGATATCCACTAGGTGAGATGCCAGCAGGTCTTTTGGATAAAGCAAGTGCAGAGGCTGTTGCGGCATACATAGTTCAAGACTTATCAAAAAGTGGCAAAAGTAAACATCCTGAACTTGTAGCAAAAGGTAAAACTCTATTTGCAACTTGTGGTGCTTGTCATGGGATGGATGGCAAAGGTATGGGAGGAAGTGCACCGTCACTTGCCAATTATGGAAAAGCAAAATTTGTTGTTGATGTCTTAAACAAAGGTAAAAAAGGCACTATTGGTCGTATGCCGAAATTTAATGACGGAAGACTTACGGATATACAAAAAACTGCAGTTGGCACCTATGTTGACTCTTTGAGTGAGGAGTAGAGTATGGAAAATACAAATAGAAGTGTTTTTGGATTGAGTGGAGTAACTGGCATGTTAATTGCCACGGTGCTGTTGCTTAGTATTTTGGCAGGTTTGACAGTTTGGGGCATAAAAGCTCAACAAGAAGTAGCAAATAAACCATATACTATAAAAGATGCTTATACGATAAAAATGAGAGATAACAGTGCCCAGGGGCATAAGATTATCAAACAATAAGGAGATAATATGGCTAATATTATGGATAAAATTTTAAGTTGGGGTTTAGTTGTGATGGCAGTTGTTGCTGCTTGGGCAGTTTTAACTCCGCATCACCTGTATGTTGGTTGATGAAAAGTTACAATTTTAAAATGCACAAGAGGAGTTTTACTCTTCTTGTGCTGTTTTTATTTACTATGACACTTCAGGCAAAAAAGTTTGTTTATAATGATGGTGTCATACTAAATAAAACTGAAGTAAAAATTGAAGAGATGGCAAATGAGCTCTATGAAAAAACAGGAATTAGTGCTTATCTTCTTGCGAAAAAGAGGCTAGATGGTCAAAGTATCATCGAGTACGAGAAGGATTTTGCAAAAAAAATCAATCCACCCTTTACTATGCTAGTAATTTCTCTAAATGAGCAAAAAGTTGATATATATAACTCAAAAGATTTAGATGAAGATTTTGACAGAGACGGGATTCTGTCTCCTCTTCCTTGGAGTGGTACTATAATACCGCTTTTAACTCAAAAGAAAAATTACAGTGTAAGTGCGGCAATGCTAAACGGATATGCTGATATGGTTCAGCAAATTGCAGATTCCAAAGACATTGAGCTAAAAAGTGGTATCGGAAGCACAAATAAAGATATGATTATGGTTCTAAGATTAGGGATATATCTGTTTTTGATTGTAGTTATAGGTTGGTATTTTATAAGAAGAAGAGCAAAAAGACAATGAGACCACTGCACAGTCGAGAGGAATTTTTGCTGGGCTTTGCTCAGTAAAAAGGGGACAATAAAATGAATTTACAGAAGCTTCAGCTTCGTGCTTTAGTCGAGAGGAATTTTTGCTGGGCTTTGCTCAGTAAAAAGGGGACAATAAAATGAATT
>JAJRPV010000042.1 GCA_024280575.1 Campylobacterales bacterium | reverse complement strand
TTTGCAGGACTAACTTGTTAATTCAAAAACGATTAACGCAGTATTTATGGAACCTGTTGATACCCGTAGGGAAGTCTACTTTGAGGCAATCTTCAAAAGATAAAAGTTCTCGAATTAACAAGTTAGTACTTCGAATTTTATATTTTAAATCTTACCTCAAATTAGGCTTTTGTGGGGGCTGTTACTGTGCAGTGGTCTCTTTAATTCAGAGAATATATTTTTATAGTTTGATTTTTTTTAGAATATAAAAGCCGACAATTGTGGATACAACTACATTTATGATAATATATGTTATATCCGAGTTTGTCGGCATTATGAAGAGATCTTCTCCTAGTTTAGGAGAACTGTAAAGATTAAAAAATGTAAAAATATGGTCTATTATGTAGTAAATGATATAGACTATCACATTATAATAGATAAAATTTACAAATTTATTCATACTTGCTTAAATTATAAACTAGCTAATACTTTCATAAACTTCTACCTCTGGTCTGCCTTCAAACCATTCACGAGGAGGCAAATTTTCATGAGATTTTTTAAATGCTTCACTTTTTGTATAGGCCGTAAAACTCTCCATATCTTGCCAAATTGTTTCGATGACAAACATATTGTTTTCACCCATTTGATGAACTGGTTGAGGAGCTAAAAGTTTCATCTCTTTAAATCCTTCTTGCTTATCAATGTCATGCTTTTTTACCGCCTCAACTAAATGTTTTGCGTATTCTTCTTTGAACTCTTTTTTGATCGGAAATTTTGTAAAAACTGTAACCACGATTATATCCTTGTTTTAAATTGTTTATATGAAATAGATTATATCGCTACTTAATAAATAATTTATAAATTGATTGCTAAGTGCTTAGGTATAGTATGAAATTGCTATTAAAGATATAATCAAGACCAGCCAAACCGTTGGTATTAGCCTGTATTTCAAGCTTACATCTTTTAATCCCATAAAGTAATCTATGATTAACTCTCCTTTTATAAATGTCGTTACAAGCAATACTCCAACCATAAAGGTACTTACTAATTTTAATTTTCCTAGCAGATATGCAAAGACTGTAAAAACAATCAAAACTATCCAAACTATTTCAGCTGTTTTTTTCATCTTTTACCTTATGATATATATAAGTGGAAATAGAATAATCCACAATAAATCAACTAAATGCCAATATACAGCACCCGTCTCGATACCCCTATGATCCTCTGCGCTATAACCACTTTTTTTAGTTCTTCTTCTAACATTAAATAATATGATAGTTCCTAGCGTTACATGCATAAAATGAAACATCGTCAAAAGAAGATAAAACATAAAAAACTTATTTGTACTTAGATTTATACCCATGCCAAATATGGCAGAAAACTCTAAAAGTTTATTTATCAAAAATGCAATACCAAACAATATAGACGCAAAAAGCCATTTTGAGGCTATCGTATTTGCTTGTTTTATATCTTTACCTGTCGCAGTTTTTACAGCATTTACTGCTTTGACTACAAAATAACTACCCGTTACAAGTATAAGCGTATCGATGAAACCAGAAGTTTGATTTAAAACCAACTGAGAGGAATTAAAAATATCAACTGCACCCCTTCTTGAAAAAGCATATCCGATAAACAGCAGACCAAAAGTAACTAGCTCAACATATATTATCAACCATATAGCAAAATCCCCAGGAGGATATGGAGCTTTTATTTTTACTTGATTATTCACTATCACTCTTTGTAAAATGCAGTGATATAAGCTTTTTCAAAACCTCCAAAACATCCTCTTCATCACTTAATGATTCAACGATGGAGTGCATACAGGCTTGATAAGGGTCAAATCCTTTTACCATGAGTTTTGCTGCATAGATAAGAAGTCTAGTAGAAACGGCTTCTTGTATATCACTGTCGCTAAGTTGACGAATTTCTCCTGCAATATCTACAAGTTTTTGGGCATTTTTCTCATCTATGCCACTCTCTTTTATGATAACCTCTTTTTCAATTTCAGGTTTTGGGTAGTGAAAACTCAAAGACAAAAATCTCTGTTTTGTGCTTGGCTTCATACCTTTAAGTACATTTTGATATCCGGGGTTATAAGAGACTACTAGCATAAAGTCAGGGTGTGCTTCTATCACTTCTCCTGTTCTATCAATCGGCAAAACTCGCCTATAATCTGCCAAAGAGTGCAATACGACAGTTGTATCTTTTCTCGCTTCAATAATCTCATCAAGATAGCAAATACCGCCATTTCGTACTGCTTTTGTCAAGGGTCCATCTTGCCAATAAGTACCATTTTCACTTATGAGATGACGACCGACTAAATCAGCAGCACTTAAATCATCATGACACACAACCGTATATACATCACGACCTAGTTTTTCTCCCATCGTCTCTATAAATCTAGTTTTTCCACATCCCGTAGGTCCTTTTATGAGGATAGGAAGATTCATCTTGGCAGCTGCCTCGAAAAGTTCTATTTCGTTTGATTGCGGTAGATAATAATTTTTTGACATAATTTTCCTTATTTTGTTAAATTCATATAAATTTGTGTTAATACCTGAGGAAGTTTTTTGGCATCTCTAATCACAGCATAGGAGTTACGCCCAAAAAGATATGGCAGATACTCTTTCGCCTCTACATCTATCGTGATACAGTAGGGAACAATTCCTTTTTGCTTGACCTCTTCGATAGCTTTTTTTGTATCTTCTATACCATATCTTCCATCATATCTATCAACATCATTTGGCTTTCCATCACTTAAAATAACAAGAAGTTTGTTTGCACTTTGTTGTCTGTCAAGTATCTTAGCACTCTCTCGTACAGCTGCACCCAAGCGGGTATAATAACCTGGTTTCAAAACTTCGATACGACCACGCACCAAATCACTATACTTCTCTTTAAAATTTTTAATAATATGAAAATTTACTTTTTTATTTTTTATGGAAGAAAAAGCATAAACAGAAAACTTATCCTCTAATCTTTGCAAAGATTCTGAAAAAACCATCAAAGAGTCTTTAATCATATCTATAACTCGAATATCTTGGGTAACACCTGCTTCAGTCGAGAGTGAGATATCCGCTAGGATAAGTGTTGCCATATCTCTTGTCTTCTTTTCATAGCTTTGGAAAAATTTTTGTGGGTGATTTGATCTGTTTTGATGCCCCTTGTACTCTATCCATGCATCAAAATTTAGTTCATCTCCATAAGGAAGGTTGTCTATCTTCACACGATCTAGCTCCATCAAATCCAATTCTGTTTGAATTTTTTTCATCATTTTTTTTAATCTTACAGGTAGTGCAACAGGCTCTACATGTAGAGCAATATGAGGCTTAATGCGGACGAAGTTTTTAAGATATATCTCCTTTTTATAGTCCCATTCATCTCTCAAAAATCCATCACCAAGGGGATAATCTTCCACTTCTTCTTTTGCAGAAATATCCAAATCCATCTTTACTCTTGCCGATAAATTTGCATCCTTTCTTCCTAAAGTAATCTCATCTAATTCTTGTGCATCATAAAGAGCATCTTCATTGAAAGCATCATTCTCCTGTCTATCCACATTTACCTGTTCCATAAAACTCATCAAAGATTCCGGCAAAAAAAGCAAAAGACCATCTGTCTCTTTTTCATCATCCACCTGATCTGCTTTTTTCTTCATCTTCAACTCTTCAGTTTTATCTTTTTTGCCATCTATCCTTCCTGTTTCCTCTTCATCATCAAAATCAAGCAATTTATTATGATTTGACTGCGAAGGATAAATCCAAAGTGGATTTGGATAGCTATTATCATCTGCTAATACTTTATTTAAAGGATTGGCAGAAGATAATTCTGGATATGTTTGTATCAATAATGGTTGCGCTTTTTTATAAAAATCTGCAAAACCTGGATATTTTTTCATGAGCATTTTTGCTGCTTTTTGATTTTCATAGATGATATTGGTATTATTTATATCTACTTGGGAAAGCATTGCACACAGCCAATAGTAGTGCATATCATTTAGTTTTTGATTATCGAAATATGCTAATTTTTCAGGAAAATAGAGTGCCTTTTCATCTTTCCAGGCAAGGAAGAAACTCTTTCCTTTGCCTGAAAATTTTTCAAGTAGTGTTCTTGAAGTTTTAAGAAATCTTTTATCGGTAATATGCAACTCTTTAGCTTTATCACCTCCTAAAAGGTGATAAAATATCTTTAGGGATTTTGTCTTATCTTCAAATAAAACTTGCTTTGAATCATAAAGACGAGAAGATTTTTTTGTAACATATTTGTTCCAAAATTTACCGACTTTTTCATCCATTTATGATACTGTCCTTGCATCTTTTACAAAAAAGCTATAGAAATATGTAAGTAGTCCCACAAAAACCATCACGCCAAAAAGCGAACGAACTATATAAACAGGAGCTATTTTTGCCTGTGCCACCATAAAAGACAATGCATGAGCGTTGTCCGGCATCCTTTGCATCTCTATTTGCATTACGCCAGCAACCGTAAGTGCCAAAGTAAGACCTATCATACCTATAACCATCAACCAAAAACTAATCAATTCTACTTTTTGAGATTTTGGACCATTCCCGTGTGGGCGACCACGAAGGATAGGCATAGCGTAAGATATCACAGTGAAACAAATCATAACATAAGCGCCAAAAAACGATAAGTGACCATGAGCTGCTGTAAGCTGTGTACCGTGGGTATAGTAATCAACAGGAGCCAAAGTATGCATAAATCCCCAAACACCTGCACCTAAGAAACCGACAACTGCCGTACCTTTTGCCCATGTCAAAGCTATTTTGTTATCATCTTGAATACGACGATTTTTCACCATATTATAAGCAAATAAAATCATCAAGAAAAACGGTATAGGCTCTGCGGCTGATGCGATAGATCCAATCCACAACCAATACCCGGGAGCACCCATATAGAAAAAGTGATGTCCAGTTCCTGCAAGTCCAGCGATGAGAGTCATAGCAATGATAAGGTATAGCCATTTATCAATATGTTCTCTATCGACACCTGTTAGTTTAACCAAGACAAATGCAAGTAGTGCGCCCAAGATAAGCTCCCATGTAGCTTCAACCCATAAGTGAACAACGAACCACCAGTAGAATTTATCCATAATCATATTGTCTGAAAAGTAAAATGCAAACAAGAAGAAAAATGCCAAACCAAAAAGACCTGTTAAGAGTATGATAGAAACAGTTGTTTTACGGCCTTTTATCACCGTCATTGTTACATTTAAAAGGTATGAAAGTACGACAAGTACGATACCGATTTTTGTGATAGTCGGCTGCTCTAAAAATTCTCTACCCATAGTTGGCCATAAATCATTCATGGTGAGTTTTGTGAGTTCAGCATACGGTACAAATAAATAGCCAAGGATAGTCAAAACACCTGCTACAACAAAAACCCAAAAAGTAATCTTGGCAAGTAGTGGACTCCATAACTCCCGCTCTGCTTCTTCGGGAATGAGATAGTAAGTAGAGCCCATAAATCCAAAAAGTAAAAGAACAATAAGCAAGTTTACATGTACCATACGAAGCACATTAAACGGCAACTCTGGAAATAAAAAATCACCATAGATGTACTGAACACTCATGGTTAAACCAAAAAGAATCTCTCCTGCGAGAAGAATCAATGCAAAAATAAAATATGGCTTTGCGACCATTTGAGATGAATATTTCATGTATTCTCCTATCCCTGAATATTTGGTGGCCAGTCTTGGTTGTTAACCTTTGATGTCCAAATTAAAAAATCTGCAAGATTATTGACTTGCGTAGGTGTTAAGTGAAATTGTGGCATTTTTCTTCTATTTGGAGTGCTTAACGGTTGAGCCGCCATCCAACCTTGCATAAATGATCTAAATGCTTCTTTGTTACCACCACCTAAACGCTTAAAAGCATTTCCTAACTCCGGAGCATAATATGCTCCCTCTCCCAACAGGGTATGGCAACCAACGCAATCATTGTCCTCCCATATCTTCTTTCCTGCAACTACTGACTTTGTAATCTTATCTGCATGGCTAAGTTCCGGTATCCTGTGAACGGTATCAAATGTCAATCCCACAAAAACCAAAATCGCAAAAAGACCACCACCAAAATAGATATTTCTAGCCATATCTTTGGTAATACGCTCTGTCATCCTCACTCCTTGATTAAATTCTACTTATGAGTAGTATTTGAAATAATAGCAAAATATATTTAATTACTACTTAAAGGTGGTATTAATTTTATCTTAATTTTAATTGTGTAAAATGTGTTATTTTAAGGAGTATCTGATATGAAGCTTAGCAACAGTTCTCAATATGCCATAAGAATACTAACTTATATCACAATACAAAATGAATCACTCATAAATGCTTTCAAACTCTCCCAAACACTTCAAATACCATATAAATTTTTAACCAAAATTATGACTGCACTTGTCAAAGCTGATTTGGTTGAATCTACAAGAGGAAGAGAGGGAGGATTTAGACTAAAAAAAGAAGCATCCAAGATAAAGGTAGATGACATCTTAAATATCTTCAATGACAATATGAAAAAAGAGGAGTGTTTGCTTGGTATCGGTCAATGTGACACTCACTGCAAATGCGCTCTACACGACCAGTGGATGGAACCAAAACTACTTTTACAAAAAATGTTTAGAGAATCAAATTTGGAAGCTATATCAAAAAAAGCCACAAAAGTGTAAATGTTTATGACAGAAAACATAGCAGATATCATTCTATATCACTCTTTAATCGTATTTGGAGAGCTGCTGATAGTCACATCTCTAATACATATGCTCTACAAAAGACGATCCCCCACAAGCATGATATCCTGGCTACTCTCTATGGTACTTTTACCCTATCTTTTTGTTGTGTTGTACTTTATATTTGGTAGCAGAAAACGCAAAAATAGATACCAAAAAGCACGAATTAAACTCAAAACATCAAATACAACAAAAGAATTAAATCCAATAGATGGCATACTTAAAAATTGCGGTGTCTCTTCAGTCAAACAAGATCAAGAGTTTCAAATCTTTACGGATTCCACACAAATATATTCTGTATTTATGAATCATATAAACAAAGCTGTAAAAAGTATCTATTTATGCACTTATGTTATGAGATACGATAAAACTACAATTGAGATTCTGGAAGCATTAAGCAAAAAAGCGCAACAAGGCGTGAGTGTAAAATTGCTCATAGATTCTCTTGGTTCTTGGCAACTCTATTTTAATCAACACCATTTAAAAAAATATATAAAATCTGGCGTTGACATAAAGTTTTTTATGCCTGCATTAAAGATGCCTTTTCGAAACTATATCAACCTTAGAAATCACAGAAAAATATATATGTTTGATGAAGACACCATCTTGAGTGGGGGGATAAATCTAGCAGATGAATATTTAGGCTTTGACAAACAGACAAAGAGATGGGAAGATATACTTTTTTCTATAAAAGGCGGTGCATTCAAAGATTTTTTCAAAGTTTTTGCCTCTGATTGGTTTTACTCATCATCCCAAAAATTAGAATTTGAAAAAAAAGAGTTTAAAAGTAATGGCGACACAAGTGTTCAAATTGTTCCTTCGGGGCCAGATATGGAAAAAGATGCACTATACGAAGCACTTTTGTGTGCAATATATGGCGCTACAAAACGAATATGGATAGTAACACCTTATTTTGTACCAAACGATTCGCTCTCACTAGCTTTAATCGTGGCAAGACACAAGGGTGTAGATGTGAAACTAATCACACCTAAAAATTCAAATCATGTAAGTGCTGATTTGATAAGAAGCTCTTTTATGAGAGACTTAGAGGATGAAGGTATTGAAATCTGGCTCTATGACGGCAATATGCTACATGCAAAAGCGATTATATTTGATGACACTTGTGCAACTCTTGGGAGTGTAAATTTTGACAATAGAAGCCTCTTTTTAAACTACGAAATAGCAACATTTATTTACACCAAAAGAGTCATAGAAGAGACATACAGATGGATGGAAACTCTGCTTTTAGGCTCAACAAAGGGTATAAAAGAAGCTTCAAAATTCAGAATAATCATGGAAAATTTTATGCGAATATTCGCTCCACAGGTATAAATTTATGTTCAAACCTCGTAAAAATATCAAACTACTAAAGTGTCAAAGTGCTACATGTGGTGGTAATTTTAACCTTCTTTGTTGGAATATAGCAAAACTCTCCAAAAAGGAGAAATTTACGAGTTATCTTAAAGAACTCATCTTAAGTGAAAAATTGGATTTCTTACTACTTCAAGAGGTTAAAGAGGAAATTGCAAAAGATATGAGTATTGAAAATTTTTCATATATACTATCTGCAAATATGGAGACAAAGAAACATATTTACGGCGTTATGACTGCATTTAAGTTTTCTTGTCAAAACTATAAAAAGATTTTGACAAACTCAAAAGAGTTCTCTTTTTGACTCACAAAAGTTCGCTCATTACATTTCACGATATGGGACAAAATATAAAACTATTGGTTGCAAACATACATGCGATAAACTTTGTTACTGCCAAGGTATTTAAAGAAGAAATAGAGCGGATAGAGACTCAGATTTCTAACTTTAAAGGTCCTGTGATAGTAGCAGGTGATTTTAATACTTGGAGCGAAAAAAAGATTAAAATTTTAGAAGAGTTTGCAAAAAGGCTCTCCCTTGTAGAGGTAATTTTTCAAGATGATAAACACATAAAAAAAGTATTTAACAAAAGGCTTGATTATATCTTTTACAAAGGCCTACATGTAGAAGTATCCAAGGCGATAAAAAACACCAAACTCTCAGACCATAATCCATTAATTGTAAAATTTAATATCAATTTCATTCACCAATAAGCAATCCGGCAAACAGTACTTTAGCACATCCAATACCTTGCAAATAAACTCCGACTTTATAGTAATTTTGATATTTATCCCAATACGAGATATTTAATTTATAAGTTTTTTGTTTGGTATATATGAACAAAATCGATTTTTGCACTTTTATTTTAAAATCAAAAAAACCTTTTGGCAAAACTCCCAAATCTATCTTTTTGTAAATTTTTCTTTTTGCACTCATTCTTATGATTGCCCATATGTGATTTTTTATATTTTTATATTTTTTTTGCCACACTATCCTAAGAAGAGGCAAGTTAATAACAGGTTGATTTATCAAAGTCCCGTCTGTATGGATTTGCAAAAAAGTAAACTCTTTTTTTACGCTTAATGGCATGACTTTTAGCCTGGATTCAAGAACTTTTGGAACTTTTGTGGTTACTTTCCAATCCTCTTTAAACCTTAGCTCGCTTCTTCGTTTCTTTTTTTGGTTTTGACACATATAAAATGTCATATATCTTTTGTCGCTTAGATAAAAATACTTATTTGAAAAATTTCTAAATTTACCGTATTTAGCACCCCATTTTCTATCATAGTGACTAGTGGGCGCCTGGAGTTTGGAAATGGCTAAAACTTCTTTAAATTTTTTCAAGGAGTATGGCGCACTGCTTGCAAATAGTGCGCCTATCAGTATCATAAAAACAACTGCTTTTTTCATCAATCCAAATCTAAAAAGTGTTGAATTATCTCTCTTTTATCCAGTTTTTTCTTATTCGTTCCATATATATTTTCTTCTAAAACTTCTAGGATATTTTTTATATAATCATCGCTCTTACCATAAGGGAGCAATAGCTCAAAAAGCTCTTTGTCATTTTTTGATTTTTTGATTTTTATGATGACTGGAGTCTCTTTCTTTGTTTTTTCTCTATTTATAAATTTAAAATACCCCACACTTATCAAAATACCCAACAATAAACCGATAAATAGATATAAATATCCCTTTTCTGTAGATATTTCATCTTTTTGAACACTCTTTATAACCTGAGGTTTGCTTTGTATTTTATTTCCGGTATTTGTTGTGAGTTTTGGAGTAACTTCACTCTTTGTTCCACCTTTTACTATTATATTTATAGGCTTAGTCTCTTTTGTTACAACTTTTTTCAAATTTTTATCAAAATAACTAAATTTAAGTGCCGGTATTGTAAAATTTTTATCTGCAATAAGAGCTACTTTTTGGGTAAAAACACCCCTGTAAACACCATTATTCATACCGGCTCGCACTTTTGGCTCATCGCTATAGACGACAACATCATCGATATCTAAATTAAACTTTCTTACATCATCTATATTTCCAATACCATTTATTTTGATTGTTAAATTTACCGGCTTATTTGCCTTAACTTCCTTTTTATCAACACTTGCTTTTATATCAAAAGACCCATAAACTTCTAAGTTATTTGGCAAAGGCTTTACATGTATGAAAAGCTTGTTTGATATATATTTTCTCCACTGTATAGTTTGATCAAATGCATCAAAAAATGGATCATTAAAAAAATTTCCTCCACTATTTCTTCTCTTTAGTGCCCCAACATCCGCCTCTATGGGATTGATTGTAAAATCACCTTGTTTTTGGGGAAATATTAGATAGTGATAAGTCTGTGTAACCGTATCACCATTTATGCTTTTGACTGGTTTATCACTCTTTTTTACCCAAAAATCTTCTGCCTTTGGCTCTGTTATATTTATCTTGTCCGCTTTTGCATCTAGTTTGTACTTAAATTTTACATCTAGTTTAATCGGCTCTCCGACAAAAACATTATTTTTATCCATCTCCATACTGATTGAAAATTTTCCACCGCTTTTAGAAGCTGCTAGTTTTACAACATTTATTTTTATCTTATTTGTACTAAATTCTTTACCATTCACACTCACTTTATATGATGGTATAGTGAGGCTTTTTGTCGGTGCAAACGAATAAGTTTTTGAGATTGTACTCTTATAATTTCCATTGATTATATTTACGCTTTGTGAAGTCGATACACCTCTAACACCATATCCTGCTATTGTATTTAAATCTGGAAATTTTGGATTCTTACCATCTACGCTAATCGTATAATTTACAACATCGCCACTATAAACCGCATCATTATCAACCGACGCTTTTACCCCCGCAAACAAAGTAACGGAAGATAAAATAATGGCAAATATACTACCAAGGATTTTCTTCATTTCTCTTTTCTCCTTTCGTACTTAGTGGCAGCATAAGAGTATTTATGCCTCTTTGATTTAACATTTTCTTATATTTCCTCTCTTCCATATCGCTTATCGGTTGCACTTTTTTCTTGTTTTGTGCCCTAGTTTTTTTATTTTTTTGTCCCTGTGCTTTTTTCTTTTGTTTTTGTTGTTCATTTTGTTTTTTCTGCTGTTTGTCTTTGTTTTGCTTTTGCTTTCCTCTTTGTCCCTGGCTTTTTTGACCTTTATTATTTTGTTTTTTATTTTGTGATTTCTTTTGGTTTTTATCTTTTTTCTGATTTTTACCACTCTTTTTATTTTTCTTCTTATCTTTCTTTTTCTTTTGATTTTTCTTTTTCTTCTTTTTTTTGAGCAAATCCAAATTGTACTTGGTGTCTTTATCTTTTTTTATCTTCAGTGCCTGTTCATAACTTTTTATGGCATCGTCTATCTTCCCAAGGTGCGCATATGTGTTTCCCATATTATGAAGTTTTTGAAACTCAAGTTTCGAATCATTTACTTTTTGATATTCACTTAAAGCTTGTTTATAATTTTTAGCCTTGTAGTAACTATTTGCCAAATCATAAGTAGCGCCGTCTTTCCCTTGTATTTTTTCATAACTTTTTATAGCACTTTTGTAATCTTTTTTTTCATAACTCTTTTTCGCATGACTTGCATCTACAAAATCCAAGAGGCCTGCCTGAAGAAAAATCGCACAAAAAACCAATATCAGCAGTTGTTTCATCTTTTTCTCCAATCTAATGAAAAATTAGCCATAAAAAACAGAAGTATTGCTAGAAGCAATGGGTAATAAAACAACTCTTTTTTATCCTTTATGGAGTTTATTTCACTTCCTTTTGCTTTAAATCTTGATTTTATGGCATTACTTAGCATCGACATGTCATTTGCCGAGAGAGTTGAGCGCATATATGCACCTCCTGTTTGCACAGCTAATTTTTTGATATTTTCATTAATTTTTACTATAACAATATTTCCATTTTTATCTTTTAAAGGTCCATTTTTAGTCTTAATTACTCCACCTTTGTCTGTTCCAATCGCATACACAAATACTACAATTTTATGGCTCTTCGCATACGCTATCTCTTTACTAAAATCTCTCTGATCTCCACCATCAGTAAAAATCAAAAATGCTTTCTTTTCATTTGTCTGATACAAATCATTTGCAGCCTCAAGTGCACTCATAAAATCTGTACCATGAAGGCTCATACTGGCTGTACTTAAGTTTTTGACTAAAAAATCCAGAGAATGATAATCCTCACTCAAAGGTGCAACTAAAAAAGATTGAGAACTAAAACCTATCACTCCTACTCTTGCATTTTTCATGTCTTTCAAAAACAGATCAAACTTTTTCTTAGCCAAGGCAAATCTGCTTGGATAAACATCATTTACAAACATAGAGTTTGAGATATCAAGCCCTGCTACCACATTGATAAAGCTTGATTTTACCTTTATTTCACCATTGTCTATAATCGGTCTTGCCAAGGAAATGATCATAAAAAATAGAGAAAATATCAACAATATGTTTCTAACTCTTTTGCTAAAACCTCTGTTTTTAACTCTGATTTTATCTAGCACATCCTTATTAAAAAAAGCTTCATAAGACTTCTTATTGAATTTTAAAAAATAAAACATAGGCAAGAGTAACAATAAAGCCCAAAGTAGCTCTACATGTAGGAAATATATCATAACAACTCCCTGTTTTTTCTAAAAAGAAGAAGTATTGTTAAAAATAGTGCCAACCCTAGAGGATAGGCAAAAAGATACCTTTTCTTAACATATTTATTTGCTTTTATCTTGCTTTTTTCAAGCTTATCAATCGTGTCATAAATCTCTTTTAATTTTTGTTTACTGTTTGCCTGAAAAAACTTTCCACCGCTTTCGTCTGCTATCTTTTTAAGAACTACCGGATCAAAGTCTCCTACTCCACCGATTCCTACAGTATAAACTTTTATACCATATTTTTTGACAGTTTTTATGGCAACCGAAAGATGAATGTTATCAACATTGTTCATACCATCAGTCAGTAAAATTGCTATTTTTTTCTTTGCGTGTGAATTTTTAAAAAGATTTGAGCTTAAAAACAGAGCTTCATAAAGTGCAGTTCTCCTACTTCCTGCGATTCCAACCTGAACTCTTTTTAAAAGTCTTTTTATACTCTCTTTGTCATAAGTCAAAGGAACTGCTACATAAGCAAAATCTCCGAAAATACTAAGACCTATCTTGTCATGAACTCTCTTGTCTAAAAAATCACTTAATATCTCTTTTACTATGCCAAATTTATTGTTTTGTGCCATAGATCCACTCGCATCTACTATCAAAGATATTTCGTAACCTTTGTCGTTTTTTATACTTATCTCATCTTTAATAATAGGACTTGCCAATGATGTCGTCAAAAAAAGTAAAGTTAATACTTTCAAAACATTTTCCAAAACCATACTTTTTTTGGTTGCTTTTTTTAGAAATTTAATAGTCGGGAAAAATATAGCATCCATCTTTGGCTTACAGTACATTTGGCAAATTATAAAAGGTATGATTATCAAAAAAGCCCATGGGTATTCAAAAACTATTTGATTTAGCACTATTTCAACCTCTCTATGATTTTTTTAACACTTTTTTTCAACTCTTTGCCCATATCCGGAATCTCTTTTTTATATTTATAATCTTCTAATTTTTCCAATATTTTTTTTATCTCGTCACTGTTTTTTTCATCTATAAAAAACGGGATATTCAATGTAAAACCGTAAGCTATATCTTTAGAATTTTTATAGTCAATATTTCTTAAATTTTTTAAAGCCGCCTCTTTGCTTGTAGGCTTTTTCCTTTTTTTAGGTCTTCGCAAATACAATATAATAGCAACAACAGCTAAAATCGCCAAAAAAATAAGTAAGCCAAGATAGTACATAGAATAATCAACAACTTCCACTATGCCTTTTATATCTCTTAATTTTTCCAACTATTATCCTTTTAAAATCTGAGATATTTTGATATAAATGTCATCATCTGTATAAATCTTTCCATATTTAATCTTATGATCTAAAAAATGTTTATACAGTTTCTCATCGTGCTTTTGTAAAAGTTTTTTATACTCTTTGAGTGAACTCTTGTCCAAACTCATATCGTCTTGACCAAAAGTAACAGGATCAACCAAAGATATATCGCCGTTAAATGTTGGATTTTCTTCAAATCTGTCTCGAATAATCAAAGCATAAATCTCGTTTTTGTGAGATATGGAAGAGAGATCAACATCACCGTAAAAATCACCAATCAAAAATATAAGCGATCTTTTTTTGATACTTGAGTTTATAAAATGGCAAAAACTCCTATAATCAACTTCATGAGCAAGTGCATCAAACCCCAGTGCAAAACCCAAAGTATCTTCCAGTACGCCTAATTTTTTTGTGGGTTTAAAAAGTTTTTCCAGTTTTTCATCAAAAAACACGGTAGTTAAATTGTCACTGTTTTTCAAAGCAGAATAACTCAAAAAGCCCATAACCTCAGCCATCGCATCTTGCTTGATTCTTTTTGTTCCAAAGTTGATAGAGCCGTTAATCAAATAGGCAACTACGACATTGAGTTCTCTTTCTTCGTTGAAAAGATTGACTTTTACGCCCATGCCTTTTGCAGTTGCTTTCCAGTTTATGCCTCTGACATCATCGCCAATCACATAATCTTTTATCTCGGAAAAATCAAGTCCAGTGCCTTTGAAAGTACTTAGTGTATTGCCAAGATTGCCTGTAAAAACTCTCTTCTTGACTTTTAAGAGTATCTCTTTGAGTCTGTTTCTAATCATCAATTTTTCCTTATGGAGCTTTGATGACATTCATAATTTTCTGTATTACCTTATCAGTATTTAGTCCGCTCGATTCTGCTTGATAACTAAGTATTACTCTGTGTCGGAGTATTGAATTTACAACATGTGCAACATCTAAAGGCGTTACAAAATCTTTTCCACGAAGAAGCGCCATAGCACGGCTTGCCTTATACATGTCAATAGAAGCTCTAGGGCTTGCTCCAAAATCAATCATTCCCTGCAAATCATCCAAACCGTATTTTTCAGGAAATCTTGTTGCAAAAACTATATTTATCATATATCGCTCTAATCCATCATCTACATGTACATCTTGAAGTTTTTTTCTTAACTCCAAAACATCTTCTACATTTGCAACCTGTTTCACTTCCTCAAAGCCATTTTTAGCAACTCTTTGGACTATCTCAACCTCTTCTTCGGGAGTATTGTAGCCCACCATCACTTTGAGCATAAACCTATCTAGTTGAGCTTCAGGCAGTCTGTAAGTTCCTTCCTGTTCTACCGGATTTTCCGTAGCCATAACCAAAAACGGATCATCAAGCTTAAAAGTAGTATCAGCTATAGTTACCTGTTTCTCTTGCATCACTTCTAAAAGAGCTGATTGCACCTTTGCCGGGGCTCTGTTTATCTCATCTGCCAAAAGAAGATTTGTAAAAATAGGACCTTTTCTTACAGCAAAATTTGCCTCTTTTTGGTTATAAACTTCAGTTCCTACAACATCACTCGGAAGCAAGTCCGGAGTAAATTGTATCCTCTTAAATCCAAGACCTAAAGATTTGGATAGAGCGTTTATCGCCGTAGTTTTCGCAAGTCCAGGAACACCCTCAACGAGTATATGCCCTCCGCTTATCAAGCCAATCAAAAGAGAATCAACCAAATCCTCTTGACCAACGATAATCTTTCCAATCTCTTTTTTTATCTCAGCTATTTTGTTATTCATAGTTTACCTTATAATATGTATTCATTTTTGAAATATTAATATTTAATGTTAAATAGATTTTTAATATTATCTAAATGATTATTAGTTTTCCTATAAAAACAGTGGTGTTTGCGGATATCAAATACATCTGCAAACTCCACTGTTTGAAAAATCAGCTTTTTCTAGGAATTATTATTGTTAGTATGCCATTTTTATATTTTGTAGTTAATTTTTGTGCATCGGCATCACTTGGCAAACTAAGACTCCTTGCAAATGTTCCTTCGAACATCTCTTTTTTTATGAAATTTGAGCTTTTGTCTTCTTTTGCTTTTTTGGTTTTTGCTTCGATACTTAGCATGCCGTCTTTTGTTGTTATCTTTATATTATTTTTTTCACTGCCCGGAATATTTACATTTAATTCATATCTGTCTTTATAACTTTTCATATTGATTGCAGGAGAAATAATCATATCGTTTTTGAAAAATTTCTCAAATTCAGGCATTGAAGCAAATTGTGAATTAATGGAATTAAATACTTTTTCCATATTTTGTTCCATCTTTTGCATCTGTTCAAAAGGGTTATTGCTTATTAATTTATCTAAATCATCATCTTTTAAAGGATTTGACATCTTTGGTATCGGCAAAGGTAAAACTTTAGAACTTTTAACTGAACTAATTTTGTTTGCTTTGCTTTGATTGTACATATAAGCACCCTGTAAACCTATCACTACCACCAATAAAAAAACTATAATATAAAGAATTTTTTCTGTTTTCATTTTATTGTCCCCTTTTTTAGAAGCAAAGCTCCTGAAAAATTCCTCGCGACTGAAGCACGAGCTTCGCTCTGTAATTTCATTTTATTGTCCCCTTTTTTAGAAGCAAAGCTCCTGAAAAATTCCTCGCGATTCTTACACAAAGTGAAGGCTCTACATGTAGAGCCCTATTTTACTTCTATGCTTTTTGCTTTTTTGGATTCAACTTTATCAAGTGTTATGTATAACCTGCCATTTTTGTATTGTGCATCAATCTTATCCTTATCAATATCTTCAGGCAGTGCAAAAACTCTCGAAATTTCACCAAAATAACTTTCCATAGTATAGTAATCTTTTTTCTTGACCTCTTTTTTCATCTTACGAACAGCATTTACTCTTAAAAGATTATCTTCTACCTTTATCTCTATGTCTTTTTTGTCAACTCCAGGCAAATCAACTTCAATGCTAAACTTATCATCCTTTCGCTTGGCAAGATTTGCAAAAGGAAGATGACTAGCAACATTTGTTAAAACTTCTTTTGTTTTTTCCAATCCATTTTCTATACTTTTTTCTAGATTTTTTCCAACTTCTTTTGTGCTTTTAACTACATCCATAACAGTCTCCTTACTTAATTTCAATTTTTTTAGGTTTTTTATCCAAAACTTTTTTTCTTGGAATTTTAACCTCTAAAACACCATCTTTATTGTTGGCTTCAATTTTATCAACATCAACATCTTTCGGAAGAGTAAAATTTCTAACAAATTTGCCGTATCTACTCTCTACCTTATAATATGCGTCCTCTTTTGCCTCTTCTTTAATTTTTCTCTCACCTGAAATACTTAGTACATTATCCTTAACATCTATGGATATATCTGATTTTTTCACTCCCGGCAAATCAACCTCAACATAGTACGCATCATCTGTTTCTCTACTGTTGATTGTTGGAACAAAGGCGGATAAACCCATTTCAAGATTTTGCTCTTCCAACCCTTCCATAACAGAATTTAGATAATCAAAACCTCTTCTTAACTCTCTTAGTTCGCCAAATGGTTCAAATTTTGTTAATAACATATTAAACTCCTTAAGTTAATTTTCTTTAGTCAATAGGACTAAACTTTGATGAAATTTTACCAAGAAGAGTTAAAAAGTTTTGCTACTTTAGTAGCATTTATGAAGATTTTATACTGACCTTATGTATTTTTTCTCGAAAAGTCCTACTTTTCGTAGCTTTAGGGGGTTGTAGGGACTTTGTCCCTGCCACTATAACGAGCTTTGCTCATTATGAGACCACTGCGCAGTAACAACTTTTAGAGATGGTGGGGAGTTCCCTTATGCTAACTTCTCATTATGAGACCACTGCGCAGTAACAACCCCCACAAAAGCCTAATTTGAGGTAAGATTCAAAAGATAAAATTCGAAGTACTAACTTGTTAATTCGAGAACTTTTATCTTTTGAAGATTGCCTCAAAGTAGGCTTCCCTACGGGTATCAACAGGTTCTATAAATACTGCGTTAATCGTTTTTGAATTAACAAGTTAGTCCTGCAAACGATTGCCTTGTCTTTATATAACCTGTTGATATTGTGGGGGTTGCTACTGCGCAGTGGTCTCATTATAGTGTATAAGATTAGTTTTTGAGTTTTTTTAGTAGTTTTTGTATATCTTTTACAATAATATTTTTTCTTTTGGTTTCTATGATGTCATCATCTTTTAATTCGTTTATATGTCTATCTACCACATGCCTGATAGTTCCGATAAGGCTTGCAATTTCACTTCTTGAAAGATTTTGAAGCAGTGTTTTGGCTTCAAATTTACCAGGTTTTAGATTTTTTAATATAAGGTGTATCAACCGCTCATGCGTGTTGTAAAGAGATAATTCACTTGCTAATTCTTCAACTTTTCTCATTTGCGATGCCACATATGGAAAAAATATTCGATTAAACGCAGGATTGGTTTCTATCCATTCTCTAACTTTCTCAATAGGCAATTTTAAGGCTTCCCCATCTTCAAGTATCTCCGTTATTGCCTCATGAAGCTTACCGTCAAGAAGAGTTATCGTATCAAACATATCTCCGATGCCAAGCATAAAAATTGTCTGTTCTTTTAAATTATCCAAATTCATTTGGTAAACTTTAACCCTTCCACTCAAAAATATATAAAAATGCCTCGTAGCATCATCACTGTCAAAGATATACTCATTTTTTTTAAACTTTATAAGTTTTGCATATCTGTTTATCTCGTCTTTTAGAGTATTACTAAGATTTTGAAAAAGTTCAATTTCATACTTTTTTTCTATCAATGTCTAATGCCTTTTCCTAGTTTTGCTTCGATAGATTTGATTTTGCTTTTGAGTCTTCCTTTTTCACCTTTTCTTATGTCAAATGTCAAAGTAGAATATACACGCGAGCAATCATCCCTCAAGCACTCGTAAGACTCTTTGACAATTTCCAATGCTTCATCCATGCTATCACACTCAATTATAGTACCCATAGGAGTTAATTGATAATCTACACCTTTTTTGTCTATCATATCTATGATTTTACTCACATATGAGCTGACACTCTCTCCCTTATCTGTCGGAAACATAGCAAATTCCAATAAAACACTCATACTCAGCCTTTTTTGCAATTATATCAAAAATAAGGCTATAATTAGGCACTTACTAAACAAAATCTGAGGCAAGAAATGATAAAATCAGTTATTTTTGATATGGATGGAACTTTGCTTGATTCTAGTGGTGCTATGACATACAGTGTAAATTATGTGAGAGAGTTTATGGGATTAAACCACATAGACAAAGCTTATGTGGAACATCAGTTAAACCAACCAGATGGCAATTTACCTATGCTTTTATATGGCACAAAAGAGTACACAAAAGAACAGCAAACTCTTTTCAGAAAACACTATTTAGACAATTCTCCTTCTTTTGTAAAACCCTATGACGGAGTACCGCTACTATTGGAATATCTAAAATCTAGAGATATATCTCTAGGCATCGCCACCAATGCTCCGGATTTTTTTGCCAAACACATGCTCAGTGCCTGTGGATTGGGAGATTTTTTACTGCCATTATAGGTGCAAATGATGTAGATAAAGCAAAACCTGATCCTCAAATGCTTGAATTATTGTGCCAAAAATTTTCTATTTCTATCAGTGAAAGTATATTTATAGGCGATAGTGTAAAAGATGAGTTAGCTGCCAAAAATGCCAATATGAAGTTTATATTTGCAGATTGGGGATATGGAAAAAGCAAAAGCGCAATTCATCGACAACCAAATATTTCTAGATTGCACTCTTACTTTTTAAAGGATGTGTTTAATACCTAAATACTTATCTACCAGACAGATACAAGGCTACGGCTTGAAATTTCTTGCCTTTTATATTTCCACATAAATTTTTTGTTTTTATGTATGTTTTTGCTGTTGCTGGAGATGAAAATCTTTGTTTTGTTTGTTTGCACATCATCTTGTAGATTTTCTTTCCCATCTTCGCCATTTTTGCCTGTTTTTTTCTGATACCGGCATTC
>JAJRPV010000041.1 GCA_024280575.1 Campylobacterales bacterium | reverse complement strand
GAAATACAAACCTGCCAAAAGTCTTAAAAGTGTTGATTTTCCACTACCGTTACTTCCTAATAACACAACTTTTTCATTTTTTGAGATACTTAGGCTTATATCGTCTAATGCAATTTTATCTTCGTATTTGTAGCTTATATTTTCTAGCTTAATCAAAAAATCCCCTTGCTCTCATGGCCAACACTCTTTGCTCAGAATCGCTCATAGATTTTTTTAGAAAAAAACTGAAAACTACCTTTATAAAATCATTTCTTCTTTGCCTGTAATTTTTGATAAATCTAGCTTTATAAGAGAGTCTAAAATCCTCAAAAGTTTTTTTGTATGAGTATATTTGCGAAAGAGTTATGCTTAAAAGATAACTCAACTCTTTTGAAAAAGAGAAAAATTCTACGATACTCACTTTTGAGAAAAACCAAAAGACAAAAAATGTCATAGTGAAAACTTTTAAGTTAATATACAAGATATAATACCAAGGTGAAATATCTTTAAACAGAGCCATTGCTAAGTAGCCTAAACTAATGCCTAGATTAAATAAAACAATGGATTTAAAAACTTTTTTGCCCAATTTTAATAAATCTTTATAAGAAATAACAAAAATTATAACTAGAGCCAGGAATATTGAAATCAAACTCTTAAGCCAAAGCAAAATGAAAAAAACAATCAAAAAAGAGATATTAATCAGCATTTTGTTTCCTGTTTTTATTAAGTTTTGCCAAAACAAAAAAGATTGTAAAAATCAATGCAATTCCTATAATGGCACTAAGATAATACCACAAGATTTCATTGCCACCTTTTAGAGAATAATCAGGCAAAAGAGGCTTTAACCCGATGTGAGTCGAAATGCCTTTTGGTATATACCCCAAGATTTTAAGATAGTATTCATTTTCCCATTCACCCCATGCAGGAGATGAAGTCAAGAGTCCCAAAGGCACAAAAAGAAACAATATACCCAATACGGCAAATACTTTAGATTTCATAAACTGCTCTTTTCTCTTTTTTAAGAAGAGTATATATGATTTGCGTAAAAATACCCTCTGCTATACCAAAAAGAAGATGAGAACCCACCATCATAGGAATCGTAACTTTTAAATCAAACGGAAAATATAGAGGATGTCCATTTTGTACCCAAAAAATCGGCTGAATTCCTAAAACACACGCTGTCACAAATGATGCGATAACAAGAGAAAAATACCCTGCTATAAAAGGAGCAAATTTGTACTTTTTTATCAAGCCAAAGATATAGTAGCCACTAAATGATGCAACAAATCCCATCGAAAAGGCATTTACGGCGATAGTTGAAATGCCACCATCTCCAAAAACAGTCGCTTGTATCAGCAAAACAAGTGAAACAGATATAAAAGCGATCCAAGGATCAATCAGTATAGCTATCAATGTAGCACCGACGGCGTGCCCACTCGTACCTCCTGGAATTGGGATATTAAACATCATGATGACAAAACTAAGAGCGCTAAGTGCCCCTAAAATCGGGATAGTCTTCTCATCTAGTTTGGATTTCAATCGCTTAAAACCATATATCCATAAAGGAGTTACCAAGACAAATGAAGTTACAACGGTAGAGGGAGAGAGATAACCATCTGCAATATGCATGTTTTTTCCTTAGTGAATGAATTATTATTCATAATATTACCCCCTCTCATATAAAAATTAAATAAATTTATCTCTTTCTTATATATTTTTGGTACCATATAATCATGAGATGTCCAAAATGCAACAGTAAAAAACTCTATAAATTAAAATCAAATCAATTAAAATGCTCAACTTGCAGGAGCAAATTTAGTCCTGCAAAAATCCATAGGGATTTAAATATTATCAAAGCTTTTTGCGATGATTTAACCATAAATCAGGCTTCAAAAAAACTAGGTTTGAATTATGTGACTATAAAAAATCGGTATGATATATTTAGAAAACTTTTGGCAAATTTTCTTGAAGACAGGTATCAAGATAGAGAAGTGATAGAGTATGATGAGTATATATATCTTGAAAAAAGCAAGAAAAAAATAGATAAAAATATCTTTGACGCACACAATTTTCTCACATTTCGCTATGACAATATGGTATATAATCTGCTTATGCCAAATTTAAACAGATATAAGAATCAATTTTTAAATGACGGTATGGATAAGGCTTATTTCAATGAGTTTTCAAAGTTTATGATGCTCAATAAAATAGCCAAAATTCAAAAAACAGAGAATTTAATAACAAAATTTTGGATATTTTTTGAAACATCCATCACAAAATATAAAGGCATAAAAAACGATAATTTTTTCTATTATCTCAAAGAGATAGAATTTAAATTTAACTATTTAAGAGACACGCAAGAAAAGATATTAACAAAGCTCTACATGTAGCGATAAAGCTGACCTATTGATACTCCACCGTCATTTATTGGAATTTTTTGAGGGAAATATATATTTCGCTCTTTTGCTTCTTTGATAATTTTTTCTAAAATAGTTCTATTTTGGAACACTCCTCCTGCAAGAACTATCTCTAAGCCATATCTGTTTGCTATTTTAAAAAATATATCCACCAAAGCATTTATAAACTTTGTGGCTATCAAATTTGGATTTTTATCTTCTAGCATTTGGGTAAAAATATGCTTATATTTTATAACTTCCCCATCAAGATAAAATTCATAACTTTCATTGATAGTTTTATCATAAAGGCTCTCTATGATAAGCCCGCTCTCTCCATCATAAGTTACGCTTTCACATACTCCGCTAAAGACTGCTACTGCATCAAATATCCTGCCGACTGAACTGCATTTTATGGCATTGATATTTTTGTTATACATTTGCCTTAAAAGAGATAATTCACTTTTGCCAAAGAGTTTAAGAAAGCTGGTAAAATCACCTGCTTTATTATCTTTTTGAATATCAAAAATCATAGAAACAGCTACTCTTTTTATGTCTTTTATGCTTTTATCTCCACCTAAAAGTGAAAAAGGTTCAAAATATGCAACTCTTTTGTAAGAAGTTTTATCACATATAAAAAATTCACCTCCCCAAATAGTTCCGTCATCTCCATATCCAGTTCCATCCCATGCAACACCTAAAATCTTTTTTTCTATTTTATGCTCAAACATACAAGAGAGTATATGCGCGTAATGATGTTGCACTTGTCGAAGTTCACATTCTTGTTTTTTTGCCCATCTAGTTGTAAAATAACTTGGATGCAAATCACAAATGATAACTTCGGGATTGAAATCATAAAGCCTCTTAAAAGTCTCTAAGGTTCTTGTGAAAAAATCACAACTTTTTACACTATCCAAATCCCCGATATAGGGACTAAGGATGATTTGATTGTCAATATAAAGAGAGATTGTATTTTTTTGATGCGCCCCAACTGCCAAAATATGCCTTTTTTCATCACTTTTATATCTAAAACTCATAGGAGTAAAGCCTCTTGACGCTCTCATCATAATGGATTTATCTCCAATCATTTGCAGTACACTGTCATCACTTGCATTGATTATCTCTCTATTGTAGTCTAAATAAAAATCTATAACATCTCCAAGAGATTTTTTTAACTCTTGTCCATCTGTGATGATCGGCTCTCCTGATTTGTTCGCACTTGTAGCGATGATGGGCTTCTCTAGTCTTTTTAAGAGCAGTACATGTAGAGGAGTATAAGGCAAAAATACCCGCAGCCTGTCTATATGCGGAGCGACTAAATCACTTAGTAAAAAACTCTTTTTATTTTTTTTGACTAGCACTATCGCTCTTTGTTGCGAAATTATTGCTTCGCCCTCTTCTTTTGTTATTTTACAACTTTTTTTTATCTCTTCTATGCTTTTAAACATAACTGCAAATGGCTTGGTTTGTCTTTTCTTTCTACTTCTTAACAACTTAACCGTTTTATCATTTGAGGCATCACATATAAGATGAAATCCACCCATTCCCTTCATGGCGACTATATTGCCCTCTTGAATTAAACAAGCTAGATTTTTAATAGCTTCACTGTTTTTTGCAAGCAAAACTCCGTCTATGCTTCTTAAAAAAAGCTCGGGTCCACAATCGGCACAACTGATAGGCTGAGCATGGTATCTTCTATCCATAGGATTTTTATACTCTTCTTCGCATTTTTTACACATGAGAAAATTACACATAGAAGTATTGATCCTGTCATAAGGTACAGTTTTTATAATAGAGTATCTTGGTCCACAATTTGTGCAGTTTATAAAAAAGTAGTTATGTCTAAAGTTGCTGTTATCATTAAGCTCTTTCAAGCAGTCATCACAAATAGACATATCTGGAGAAATTAGAGTATGTTTACTTTTTCGAGTGTCACTTTCTTTGATTTTAAAGTCAATATAGCCAAAAAAATTCAATTCTTTCTTGCTTATTGTATCAACCCTGCTAAGTGGTGGAAGCTCTACATGTAGGGAATTATCAAATTTTAATAAATCTTCACTGCTTCCTTCTGCTTCTATTTCTACGCCTAAAGAGTTATTTAGAACATATCCTTTGATAGAGTAAGTATGTGCAATTTTATAGATAAAAGGTCTAAAACCTACACCTTGAACAATGCCTTCTATCTTGTATTTGTATCTTTTTCTATCATTCAAAACGATTAAATTTTCAAAGCCCTGTAGATATTTTCAGATATATCATCAACATAGTTTTCAAGTTTATCGTCCAATATACCTTCGCCATTTAGAAAAACAAAACCACCAAGATAACCCATAAACAATCCAAATGCAGAGAAGAAATTTTGATTTCTAAGCTCTTTTCTTTTTACGCCTTCTTCAAAAAATATCATCAGTTCAGTAACAAAGGCTGCCACACAAACCATACCTTCACACCCATCTTTAAACACTTCTTTATTTGCTAAGTAAACTCTTAAAAAAAAGTCCAAATGCTCAGGCTGATTGATAGCCATGCCAAAGTATAATTTTACTATGGCATAAATCTTTTCTTTGGAGTTTATATCTCGTTCATTTATCTCCCTGATTTTTGCACCGAGTATATCCGATGAGTATCTTATAACACTTCTAGCAAGTTCTTCTTTGGATGAAAAATAGTTATATAGATTTCCAACACTCATATCCATAGATTTTGCGATATCAGGTATAGTGGTATTATAGTAGCCTTTTTGAGAAAAAAGTACCAATGATTTTTCCAAGATAAGTTCTATTTTTTTAAGTTTTTTACTCAATTTTTGTACTCCCAAAAGCTTTTGGAGTATTTTATCACAAAAAGTTTGAATTAATGAAAAAATACCTTAACTTTCGAATATAAATGAAGATAATCTAACAAAAGAGATTAAATTTAAGTATAATTTTATATAAAAAGCTCTACATGTAGAAGGAAAAATTTGATGTCAGATAAAACTCTATTTAAAAAAGTGTTTAAGCAGGTTTTGAAGGAAGTCACACCTGACAAGCTCATAGAGCAACAATGCTTCCTTCAAAAAAATATACTTACGATAAAAGATAACCTATACGACTTGAGTCTTTATAAAAATATTTACCTTTTGGGTTCCGGAAAAGCTGTAATCCCTATGGCTAAAGCTATGGGCGAAATACTAAAATCAAAACTTAGTAAAACTGTCATAGTCGGAGCTTATCCGCATAAAGAAAAAAGTAGAAATTATGAATATATACAAAGCTCGCATCCCCTTCCAACGGAAAAAAGCATAAAAGCTGCACGCCGTCTTAAAAATTTATTGCAAAGTTTTGACAAAGATGATTTTTTTATCTATTTGCTTTCTGGTGGAACCTCGGCAATGCTAGAATTGCCTGAAGATCAAATCACGCTCGATGAGTTTCAAAAAGCCACAGCTTTTATGTTAAAAAGTGGAATGGCGATAGAAGATATAAATAGTGTGAGAAAACATATCTCTTGCGTAAAAGGCGGTAAGTTGGCTGACTACACAAAAGCCAAAGGCGCTGTTTTAGTGCTTTCGGATGTAATAGGAGATGATTTGCATTCTATTGGATCCGCACCTTTGTATTTTGATACAAGCACTTATATTGATGCATTGCAGGTTTTAAAAAGACACAAAATATTGGAAAAGATGCCATCAAGCATAAAAACTTTTCTAAAAGATGGATCTCTCGGATACCACAAAGAGACACCAAAGATAGAGAATAAAAATATAACACATCACATAATGGGCTCAAACGACATAGTCTTGCAAAAGGCACAAAATATACTTCAAACACATGGCATAAAGGCAACCATCATAAAAGAAAAAATTTCTGGAGATGCCTTTAGTGTTGCCAAGAAGTTGATAGAATTTTCTTTATCTCATAACAATAAAAACCAGTGTTACCTTTTTGGGGGAGAGCCTACGGTTGTCGTAAAAGGACAAGGCAAAGGTGGACGCAATCAACATTTATGCCTAAGCTTTTTGAGTCTCTTAAAACCCGAACAACACTTGACTTTTTTAAGTGCGGCAACAGATGGTATTGATGGCAATTCAACTGCTGCAGGTGCTGTAATAGATGAAAAAAGCTTAAAAATTGCAAAAGACAAAAAATTAAATATTTGCGACTATTTGGAAAACTTTGGCTCAAACAGTTATTTTACCAAAACAGGAGAGTTGATTGTAACTGGTGCAACTAACAATAATTTACTAGATATAGCTATCTTAAACCATAAATAAAGAGAAATACATGGATGATTTTAAAACAAAATTTCCTCTAAAACAGTTTTCCAATTTTTGTAAAACCATACAAATATAACACAATTCCAAGGAGAGTTACACCGCCAAAATAAGGTAGCAAATCTACAAATGAAGTTCCACGATAAAATATACTTTCACTCCCTTCAATATAGTATCTCAAAGGTGAAAACAGTGAGAGATTTTGAAAGATTGGGTTCATAGCATAAATTGGAGTCCATGCCCCACTTAAGAAGATAAGAGGCATCATTATAACTATCGAAAATTGAGCAACTTGCATAACATCTTTTGAAACAGCTGCTACAAAAAGCCCTATGCCTGCGCTTGAAAAACCATACAAAAGCGTAAGCAAGATAAAGTTCCAAAATGAACCATTCATTGGTGTGTTAAATGCGGGAAACAGTACAAAACCCAAACTTAAAATAACTCCAACAGTTACAATTAAAACCTGAGATGTGCTTTTTGCCAAGATAACCATCTTTGGATTTACGGGCATAAGAAGCATAATATCCCATGTTCCATCTTCTTTTTCTTTTACAAAGACGATGGCGGTTAAAATGACAATAAGTAAAGTGATGACAGATAGCAGTTCTGTTAAAGCCATAAAAGAGTGATTGTCTGCATTTTGGTTAAAAAGTTTATGAGACTTTATCTTTAAGGGAATTTTTAATTTTTCAAAATTAAAAATGATATTTTGCAAATAAGCAAGTGTTGTCAAGCTTTGACTTGCAGCTGTTGCATCTATCAGAACATCTAAGTTTGTGTTTTGTCCTTTTCTATATGCTTTTTCAAAATCAGAGTTAAATATAAATCCAACAAGCACCTCTTTGTTAAAAATTGCCTGGCTTAGCTTTTGTCTTGATAAAAAAGGTTTTGGTGTGATAAATGCCGGTTGATGAAAATGGGATAAGATTTTTTTGCTAAGCCCGCCACCGCTATAATCAACATAACCTATAATAACATTACGAGGTTTTATCTGCATGCCGGCACCTGCAATGTAAATATCAACAGTAAACGCATACAAAACTACCGATACAAGGGCAAGAGAACGCATAAAACTCATAATCTCTTTACTAAAGACTATAAAAAATATTTTCATTATCTCATCTCTTTTTTAAGAAGAAATTTTCCTGCTGTAAATAAAGTAAAAAAGTAAAAAAGTAAAATAGCTAAATAAAAAAGTATTTTGGTTGAACTAAACCCCTGACCAATCAAAAAAGTATCATAAATGATATGGTTATAGTACATAACCGAAAACATATGTGCCTCTATCTGTGAAGCACCATCCATTGATGAAATCGGCATAATAATACCCGAATATAAAAATCCAGGTATTATTGTCACCATGATAGTCAAAACAACAGCTACAATTTGTTTTTTTGCTATGACAGATACCAGCAATCCAAATGAAAGACTTATAAGTATATATAGCTCACTAGCTATCCAATACAGAAAAAAGCTACCTCGAAATGGAACATCAAAGAGATAAACAGCCCACAAAAATAGAATAAATATATTTAGAGAGTGAAGTATAAAAACCGGTAAAAGTTTTGCAAGTAAAAATTCTCCTTTACTGATGGATGAGGCATAAAAGTTAAAAATAGTTCCTTTTTCCTTCTCTTTTACGATTAAAAGAGCTGTTAAAATTGCCGGCGCAACAAGCAATACAAGTCCTATAAGACCTGGTACTATAGCATCCTCATCACGCATTGCTTGATTAAACAGATTACGGTTATTGATAAGTATTGTCCCTTTTTGACTTAAACCTTTTTCTTTTGATATTTCTTGCACTAAAGACAAGATAGTCCCTTGTATATAAGTCTCAATTGTAGTGCCTCTTGTAGGAAATGCCGCGTCAACAAAGACACCTATTTCGCTTTTAGCTCCTTTTAAAAGATTTTTTTCAAAAGAGCTCGGAATGATAATGACAGCATCAGTTTTGGCCTGCTTTATTTTTTTCAAAGCACTGTTTTCACTTATATTACTAATGGTTGCATTAAAGTATTTTGTATGTTCAAATTTAGAAGAAAGCATTTGTGAAATTTTGCTTTTATCATTATCTATGATTTGCACTCTTGCATGTGATACATCCATTCTAATGCCAAAGCCAAAAAGAATGAGAATCATACTAGGCATCAAATAAACCATAATGATAAGCTTGGTGCGATAAAGCTCTTTAAACTCTTTTTTCATATAGGCTTTTATGACATTTAATTTCATCTCTCACCTTTAAAATATGTAAGAAAAATATCTTCAAATGATTTCGCATTAGGATGTAATTTGTAGAGATTTTCAACACTATCATCAACTATCTTTTTACCAAGTTTTAAAAGAACAACTCTATCACAATACTCAGCCTCACTCATGTAGTGAGTTGTGATTAATATAGAAATTCCCCATTTAGTCTTCAGTTTATGGAGAATTTGCCAAAACTGTGCACGCGCTAGTGTATCCACACCTGAAGTCGGCTCATCCAAAAATAATACTACAGGCTCATGTAAAAGTGCAGCAGCTATAGAAAACCTTTGATTTACACCAAGTGGAAGTTCTTTAGGAAATTTATCCATATATTCATCAAACCCAAGCTCATATGAATATTTTTTTATTCTATTTAATGCTGCATCTATAGGAATTTTATGCATATTTGCAAAATACATAAGGTTTTCTCTAACACTCAAATCGTTATAAAGTGCAAAGTGTTGACTGACATATCCTATCTTGCTTTTTAGATTTATTCTGTCATTTGAATTTTTTATAGCTTTATCTAATAGCATTAGTTTTCCCTCGTCAATAGAATAAAGTCCTAAAAGCATTTTAATAAAAGTAGTCTTTCCTGCTCCGTTTGCTCCTAAAAGACCAAGTATTTCTCCGCTTTTTAAAGTGATATTGATATGATCATTTGCAACAAAAGAGCCAAATCGCTTGGTAATGCCTTCTGCCCTCATGACTATTTGAGGTATTTTCTCTTGACTTTGTCTCTCTTGTATTTTTATTGCCGGAAGTGTTTTATTTTTTTTGAGAGCATTAACAAAAAATAGAGCTTCTAGGTTTGGCTCTTTATGTTGAATTGAAAGTGACTTAAGGCTGTATGTTTTTTTGTCAAAAGAGATAGTATCATCCGGGGGTTTGTCCATTTTGGCATAAGTGAAGTTTCGGACCGATTCAAGAAGTTCTTTATTAGTTCCTTGGGCTATGATTTCACCTTCATCAAAAAGCAAAATCCTATCCATTTTTGCAGCCTCTTGCATGTAGGCTGTACTTACAAGAATGATAGTCCCCTCTTTTTGTCTTATATCATCAAGAATATCCCAAAGTTCTAACCTACTCAAAGGATCAACTCCAGTAGTCGGTTCGTCAAGTATAAGTAGTTTTGGACGATGCAAAAGAGCGCAGATAAGAGAGAGTTTTTGCATCATTCCTCCACTTAGATTTTGAGCTAGTCTATTTGTGAAATCAGTAAGACCTGACATATGCAAAAGTCTTTTTTTGTACTCTAAAAATTTTGTATCTTTTTTAATATCTCTAATATCTGCAAAAAAATCCAGATGTTCAGAGACACTTAGAGTACCATACAAAACAAGCCCTATTCCTTGAGGCATAAAAGAGATTTGTGATTTTATTTTTTCAGATTCTTGCGGTGATTTGTAAGTGTATCCCCTGTATTGTATCTCTCCGCTTAAACGAATAATCCCGGCTATGGCGTGCATTAACGAACTTTTGCCAGCACCATCTGCCCCGATAAAGCCGATGATTTCACCACTATTTGCGACAAAAGAGATATCAGAAACTGCTGTTAACTTTTTGTATTTTACACTAACATTGCGAATTTCCAAATCAGCCATTTTAAATGCTCGGTATATCGCTAAGCGAAGAAGGCAACCCTTTTCCATCAATCGAAATAACACCGATAGCCGGAATACCTAGCTTTAGTAGAGGCTCTACATGTAGAGGTTTTAAATGCACAGCATAAACCCTCTGGATTCGATCACTTCTAACTGCTACATCTTTTGGGGTAAACTCTGCATTTGCCGCGATATTTACAACTTTTGCTTTTATAGCTCTGTTTGGATAAGCATCTAAAAATATAACGGCATCATCTCCAATTTTTATCTTGCCATTATTGATGGTGTCTATAAAAACCTTCAGATACAAATCTTTTGGCTCAATCAGAGTTGCTATAATTGCTCCTGCACCTATAACTTCGCCTTTATTTGCAATTTTTTCTATTACCAAACCATCAATCGGAGATTTTATTGTTAACTCATTTATCATGACTTGTACTTCATCTCTATTTGCTTTCAGGGATTCAATTTTACTTTTTGTAGCTTCCATATTTGATTTTAAAGCTAAAATTTTATTCTCCTGAGAAATCGAAAGTTTATGGTTGTATTTTGAAATATCTATAGATTTATCAACTTTAATTAATTTGGCTTTTGATGTTTTCAAACGATTTTTATCCGTTGTTAGTTTAAGTTGTGAATATTCAAATTTTTGTTTTGCTAAGAGTTTATTTTTATATAAAGTTTTATTTCTCATAAAATCTCTTGTATCTTGCACAACTAGAGATATTAGAGATTTAATTGATGCAAGCAACTCTTTTTTTTGTGCCTTAGCAATTTCCACCGCTTTTTGACTTTTTTTGATATTTAACGGAATATCAACTTTGGCTATATCTAATTCATACTGCATAGCTTTGAAATTATGCAAAGCTGATTTTATACTCTCATTTAGTGCACGAATTTTATCTTTATATTCATCACTTTTAATAACAGCTATAACTTCATCTATTTTTATCTTTTGTCCATCATCCACAAAAATATTTTTGATTCTTCCCGGATATTTTGTGTTTAAAGTGATCAAATCTCCATCAATTCTTCCAGTCGCACTAATTAGATTTGCAGGTAATTTTTTTGGGTTTAGCTTGGTATATATCATGACCGAAGCAACAATTATCAAAACCAAAACTATTATATAAATTCCATATTTTTTAATCATAATCTACCTCTTGCTCCTTAATACTTTATTTGTTTAATCTTTCATAATATTTCTTTATCTTATCTAATACCTTTAGCGTAGTTTTGTAATCATCTACACCTATGATATCTTTTAACTCTTCTTCTTGTTTTTCAAATATAGGTGAGAGTTTTTTTGCATTTTCTTTTGTCTCTTCTGTGAGATATATTTTAAAAATCCGTCTATCATTAGGCGATGATTTCCGAATAACTTTTCCTTTTTTTACTAAAGCATCAATCATCCTTGTAACTGTTGTTTTGTCTTTACGCAGATACTCAGAAAGTTCAGTTTGCGTGAGTCCAGGCATATCACATACATACTTTAAAAGAAATCCCTGTTCGTTGCTTATTCCATATGGTTTTAGGTATTTGTTGTGTTCGTTTTCTATAAAATTTTTAGTTAATTTTAGCTGAGGTATAATTTTATTTTCAATATCAGGCAAAACAGTCCTCCTTTTGGTTGTATATGCAACTATTGATAATACAATTATATAAAGAAGAATCTTAAAGAAGATTAAAAGATATAACTTACTTTTGAAAAATTGGTACAGTTCCACTAATGAACTTTTGCATTTGAATCATGCAAAAGTTCATTATGAAACCATACAGTGGTCTCATTGTATTAAAAAATCAATTTTATTATATAAAAATCAGGAAAATAACTTAAGAGATAGGCTCTACATGTAGAGCCTATATTTATCTTCTGCGAGCTCTACTATTAGCACTTTTATTTGAATTATTTGGTTTAGCTTCTACTTTTCTATTTCTTGGTCTATTCCTGGAATTTGACTTTCTCTTGGCTGGTTCTGGTTTGATTGTGGGATCTGGCTCAAATCCATCAACTCTCTCTTGTGGAATTTTTCGTTTTAGAAGCTTTTCTATGTCTTTTAGATATTGTAACTCATCTACGCACACAAGAGATATGGCTTGTCCCTCAGTTCCGGCCCTGCCTGTTCTGCCGATGCGATGAATATAATCTTCAGATATGTTGGGTAATTCAAAATTCACAACATAAGGAAGCTGATCGATATCGATTCCTCTGGCTGCTATATCAGTGGCAACCAGTACCCTGACATCGCCACTTTTGAAGTTTGCAAGTGCTTTTGTTCTTGCTCCCTGACTTTTATTGCCATGAATAGCACTTGAG
>JAJRPV010000040.1 GCA_024280575.1 Campylobacterales bacterium | reverse complement strand
GCATCTTTGTCTCTTTGGCTTGCCTTGTTTGGTTTTGCTGTACCGTTTTCTAACTCTTTTTGATTTGGAGCTGAGGGCATATGGCAGGTTGAACAATCATAATTGTCTTCTTTTGCAGCTAAGTCTGCCACTTTTCTGTGCAATTCATCGTTAAAATATGTCTTGGAGTGTTGAGAACTTTGAAATTCATCATAAATATTTTCATGACACTCACTGCAAGATTTGTTTGTAAGATAATTTGCAGACAAAAGTGAAGCTAACAAAGTAAAGAAAAAAATTTTTGTCATTTTCAACCTTGTTGTATGGAAGTATCCCCCCTGCATAGCAAAGAGGATGTGTGATTATGCGCCTGGAATTTCTTGTCTGTGTTCTACAGAGTAAGTAAATGTAGGCGTAGTTAAATTGTATATATATTTAACAAATTTACCTTTGTTTGTATAGATACCGATTCTTCCTGTTGTCCACTCACTGATTGTAACCCATTTACCATGGTTTGCAGGTTCAGCATGTAAAAGTCTAGGCTGAACCGGTTTTGCCACTTTTGCACCGGGTTTAGCAGTGTAAGGGACTACCATCTCATTTGAGATTTTAGAAGCTACTTCTTGATGTTTTACAGTTTTATACTGAGTTGCATCCCAAGTTTGTAGAACTTTACCCGTATGAGCATCTATAAGATGTCCTTTTTTCTTGCCTACTTCGATAATTCTGTCTGTCTCAAGAGTTTGCTTGTTGATTAGGTAAACTTTATTGTAGTTTGCTTTACCACCAAGTACACAATCTGACCAAATGTATGGAGTATCTTTGCTTGTTCCAACAAAGAGTCCGCCACCTGCTGTTGGAATATTTGCTACAACTTCATTGTCCATATCCCATACGACAACATTTCCAACATTGATGCTGTTTGTTGCGTTAAGTTGACCATAGTGATCATTATACCAGCTGCTTCCTTGCCCAGGATGTGGCTTTGAGCCAGGTCCTGTATAGATTTTAGCAGCAAGTTTTTTTGTTTTCAAATCAACTACACCCATAAGATCACTTCCTTGAGAAGCAACATATACAAATCTGCCCTCTTGTTTGCCTTCATTTTCAAAGGCATCATGAAGAATTTTTCCTATATTTGCTATATCGCCAACGATTGGAAAATTTGGTTTTGAGTAATCAACTATATATACATGTCCACCATCTTTTAGTGCAAATGTAAAGTATGGAGCATAAGGAGTATCAGCTATGTATGCAACTCTACTTGGTCCTATATCACCATCAGGATTTATGACACTGGAAGTTGGATAAACTTTTAGTGGCTCAAGTGTTTTAGCATCACACAAAACTGCACCGCCTGGATTGTAGTTTCCTGCCATCACATATTTTCCATCAGGAGAAACTGCAAGACCACGAGACTCTTGACCGACTTGAACTGAAGCAAGTGCTGGTTGTCCCGGAGCATTTAAATCAAACATGGTTAAACGACCAGATCGGCTGATAGAGTAAGCATATCTTGGCATTCTTTTGTTTGTAACAGTAACATGAACTGCAAATCCGGCTTTATGACGACTTAAAACCTTGCCCGTAGTATTGTCGATAAAATCAACCAAAGATGCATCTCTCTCTGTTGCAAAAGAGATATCTTTTACACTTTTTACATCAGTTGGAGTCGGATATTTTTTATATAATTTAACTCTGTTTGCTAACTGTTTCCAAGATTTTTTGACATCTTGAAGTGAAAGTTTTAGAGTGACGGTATTTTTCCAATTTTCTAACCAGTGTACCATTCCTGCTGCATCGTCTTTTGAAAATGTAGATTTCCATGCTGGCATAGCAGTACCTGCTCTACCATCAAGTATAGTTTCAGCTAAAAAATCTGCATTCTTCTTTTTTAATGCTTTTGGTCTTAAATCCGCACCAACCCCACCTTGATGAATCGGACCATGACAACCTTGACACTCTTTTTCATACTTTTTGGCAAAGTTCATGTTTGAAGTGCCCGCTAGCAACCCTGTTGTAGCAACAAACGCAATAGCTGCACTAGTCGCAGCAAATTTCTTTAAACCCATGTATTGTTCCTCCTTAAAAGATAAATCTTAGATATATAAACATAACTACCTATATGTCTAAGATTAGAATTTATTTAAAAATCTATTAAATTTTTAAAACCTTTTAAAGTGTAGCACAATTTTTTTGAAAAACTATTGACTCAAGTCAAATCGATTAGATATTTGTTGTATTTATCATCTCTTTATTGTTAAAGTTATCTATCAAAATTCTTTTGACTCTTTCTTGCCATAATTCGCCGAACTCTTTTGTCTGCTCTTTGTTTGCGTTTTGTGTCATGACAAGAGGCATTAATTCTTGCATTTTAGGAAGAGGGTGGATAATTCCCGGGTTATAATAAACATCTACGCTCTTTCCTGTATCGGTTCTTGTAAATCTTGCACTTGAGTTTATGTTTGAATTAAAATTCATCAAAGAGTGTCTTGCAAAATTTCCGTTTAAGCCTTTGAAACCACTTTTGTCTGTAGCTCCTGTTATGTTTGATATAACATTTGCTATCACTCCTGCAACTCCATCTTCTAAATTTTCTTTAAATTCTACTTTTATTTCTCCTCTGACAGCCGGACTATCTGGATATAGAGCGTCAAGAGCTTTTAGCGTCATTAGATATGCACCTGCAACTGTCGGGCAACTGTGTCCTGCTGATTTTACTATTTGTGTGTATTTAAACTTTATGATACCGTCTTCTACGGTTCCTAGTGTCAATGCCAATGGATCAAAAGTAGTGATTCCTGGGACTTCATCGAAAAATTTTGGAAATGCCATTACAACGCTCCCAATGCTTTTTTAACTTCATCACTTGCCATGGTTACATTCCACGCCGGCTCCCAAACTATCTCAACTTCACACCTGTTAACACCATCAATCTTTTCAACAGCCTCTTTTGTCCACTGCTTCATCATTTCGTGCAAAGGGCAGCCTCTAGTTGAGAGAGTCATAGTTACTCGTACATGGTCTCCATCAATTTTAGCTCCGTAAATCAAACCTAAAGAGTAGATATCAAATCCAACCTCTGGATCTATTACTGTTTTTATCGCGTCATATACCATTTCTTCAGTTATTGCCATTTTCTAATCCTTTATAATAATTTTCTAAGTATTTTTATACGCTATTATGAGCAAAGCCCATTATAGTTGTAGGGACAAAAGTCCCTACAACCCCTTAAAGCTATAAAAAACGATGTTTTTTAAGAAGAGGGATTTTCTTTATAATAATTTTCTAATTCATCTATTCCGTAAATTAGCGTGTAATATATATTGTATATCACCAACAGTGTTCCTATGCCCATAATCATCGTTCCTACTTGAAAAACAAGAGGAGTTTTGAATGAAATTGCACCAATAGCAAGAATCAATCCTGCTAAAGTTATCCAAAATTGTGTATCTGCTACTTTCTCATGTATCATATCGTTTAGCATCGGAACTTTTAATTTCCCTACAAGTGGTGAATATCTCTGATACCAGACTAAAAAAGGTAGTATTTTGTAGATATGTCCCACTACAAAAAAAGTAAAGAAGCCAAAAAATAGGGTAAATCCAAATAGCAAATAAAGTGTATCATTCTTGGTAATAATTCCTACAGCCAATATGCAAAATGAAATAATAAGTGTTGCAAATGAAGCCATCATGTTTTTTGCCCAAAAGTCATTTTGTTTTCTAATGCGAGTTGAAAAAATTAGATACATTTGATACAAAGCGGCAAATATAGCAAAAGTGGTAAATATAACCCCGCCAAATTTTAAAAGACTGATATTTAGTAATATTCCTGCCATAAAAAACAATAATCCTATGATTATGGTATACAAGGCCATCTCTATAGCAGTCTGTTTAAATCCGTGTGAGAGAGAAAACATTGGCAAAAGTATCATACCAATTCCCATAATAGTCATAATCACATATCCAAATATTGTTGTTGCTATGTGCATTTGCACTAGTTTTACAACATCCGGATAAAATCCATATACCAAATTTAGTGCTATGATAAAACCAATAGTAACGCCTATAAATAAAAACAGATTTGAAACAAATATAAATTTTGCAACTATATCCCATCTTATGATATTTCTATATGTTAAAAATACATTTGCTACAAAAATAAGCATAGATACATACATGAGTATTGCGCCATATGGTAAGATTTGAGTGTAATTCTCATCCCATAATCCAAAAGTGAAAATTAAAATTCCGCAAACAAACATGTAAAACTGTATATAGGCAAAATCTTTTGAAAATATCGGAATTTCCAGTACAACAGGCACCAATTGGTACATAGCGCCAAATATGGTCATCATCACAAAGCCAAGCAAATACAAGTGCATTAACGAAGCTATAGAAGATGAAAGAAAATATCCGTTTACTTCATTTGCATAAAAAGGCAATAAAAATGCGCTAAATGTATAAAATATTGCCCCTGCTATAAAATAGTGAGCCACCAATATAAATGGTGGCGCCATATCTGTAGCTAAATTTTTTGCCATGTTTTATCCGTCACAGCTTTTATCACTAAGATCCGCTTTTTCGCTCATGCCTTCTTTGTAAGAAAAAACCAATTTTGCTTTTCCGTCTTCCGTAGTTCCTTCTTCGATATCGTAATTTGCATTAATTTTCGGAAGTAATCCGGCAGGACTTTTATGGTTTATCATGATAACTTTTGTATTTTTATCTTTTATAAGACCGACTGCCAGCATAGCATTTACCATAGGCTCCGGTGGTCCACATCTTGAAGTATCAAACTCTATATAAGTAGTATTGTTTATTTTGTATTCGTAAAAAGGAACAGTTTGTCCTTCAACTTTTATCTCTTTTGCGTCAACTGGCTTTGTGATTTTTAAATCAGACATATTAACTCCTATTTGTTTTTTTGAAATTATACATTACTTTTACTAAAATAGAATTGATTTACATCAAGAAACTCTAAACATTTATTACACATTGCACTGATACAATAATTTTACAAATAAATAAGGAGTTTATCTTGAAAGCAAAATTTTTAATTGTTGCACTTAGTGCTACGGGTCTTTTAATTTCTAGCTGTGCCATGGCGGATAATTATGGTTCAAATTCTGATGGCAATATGCAGAAAAAGTCTATGAGTAAAATGATGCCACCTTTTGGCAGCCCAAATGATGTGTCATACGCAAATAATCTTTGGAGTAAACTTGAAAAAGCAGGGTTTAATTCTACGGCATCTAAGTTGTATGTTGGCAGTCCTCCACACGGAAAAGTCAGAGAGGTTTTAGAAGGTAAAATTGATGGAAATCTTATAGTCTTAAAGAGAAATTATGGAGGAATGGGAGTTAGTGTTGATAGCGTGTCCGCAGATAGGGCTAAGTATTTAAAAGCGATAACAGTTATGGCTAAAAGACCTGGATATGACCCTGCCGATAAAGATTGGTTTTGGGTTAAATATGCTCCGGATGGAACAATATTGAAAAATCCAAAAGGAATGAAATTGGCCGGCAAGGTTGCAAAAGGTATGCCAGTTGGCTGTATTTCTTGTCACTCAGCAGCACCGGGAGGCGATTTTTTGTTTATACAAAATAAAGAGATAAGTCCAAAAGCTACACTTATAGGTTCCATGGGAATGTAAAAAGCCAAGGGCATCTCCAATTTTGTTGGAGTTGTCCTAAATATCAAAATGATTTTTTAATTTTTCTCTATTTAAAATTATGAATTCTCCGTTTTCTTCTTTTAAAATATTTTCATTTTTAAATTTTCTGATGGTTCTTGAGTATGTTTCAGGAGTCATATTTAGTATTGAAGCTTTTTCTTTATGGTTTATGTGAAATGAGTTTGGTGGTAATTCATAAAGATGTTTGGCTACTTTTGATACAGAATCAAGTGTTAGATTTAACTATATCGTTTGTTCAAGCATCAAAATAGTTTTGGTAAGAGATTTTACAAACATAAGTAAAAATTTCGGATCATTTAAGAACTTTTTTTCAAATTTTTCAAAATCAATTAACAGTATTTTTGAATCACTTAAAGTTATGCAGCTTGAAGGGTAGGGTATGTGCTCTAAATTTGCAAGTTCTGCAACAAGTGCAACTTTGTCTAAAATTTTAAGTGTAACTTCATTGCCTTTTATGTTGTTTTTGAAAATTTTTAATTTTCCTTCAAGCAGTACATGTAGATATTTTCAATCATCTCCTTTAAAAAAGATGATTCTGTCTTTTTCATATGTTTTTAAGATTGATATGTCTTGTAGATATATTAAATCATCTTCATTAAAATTATTAAATATGGGAATTTGTTTTAATAATTCTTCCAAATATTATCCTTTAATAAAATCTATGTATCTCCTCCATTAGGTTGTCAATAGTGATATCATCACCTTTTTCTTGGAGAAATTCATTTAGATACTTTTCGCTCTCTTCCATACCGCTTTCGTTTTCAATTTCTACTAATTTTTTATAAAGAGGCAGCAATATATCAGTTATAGCCTTAGAGACTGCTTTTCTGTAAGCTCTGTATCCCTTTATCTCTTTAGTATTTATATCTCTTATAATTTCAAAATGAGTGAAAACCCAGTAGTATCTTCCGTCTTTCGCAAGATTTTTTATAACAGCTGTCAAATTGTGACCACTTTGTATCCTGTCCCACAAAAGCTTAAATGCAATCCGAGGCATATCAGGATGTCTTACTATGCTGTGAGGTTGTCCTATGAGTTCATCTTTACTGTAGCCTGAGATTTCTGCAAAATAATCATTGCACTCTATGATGATACCTTTTTTATCTGTTTGAGATTCTATGTATTTTGTGTTATCTAAAATAATCTCTTTATCTATTGGTTCTGGTCTTTTCATTTTTCTTCCTTTTCTTGTTGTAAAATTTTCTTTCTTATCTTTGGATTTGTCATATTTTCGCCTCTTAGCATTCTCAGTCTCATCTCTTTAAAATCTATATATCCTTTTTTCTTATCTTCATGTACGCCAAAGCCATAATGCATAGGTGTTTCAAAATCACTGATGCTGTAGTATGCTTTTTAGCATTTATCCACTTTTTGCTATCCATTGAATATGCCCAAATAGTAACTTTGTCCGGATTAATATTTTGTGATTTCATCCACAATATTGAACATCCCGGGTCATCAAAAAAATGAGTTTTAAAATCACTTGTGATAACTTCAACAGCAAAAGTGTCACCTGAGAGATACATATGACATTGCGGGTCTTGCATTTTGTTAGGAATTATCTTTAGAGGAAGCATCTTGGTGTTTTTTACATCCTCAATTTTTTGATTTGATGAAATTTTATAGTATGCCAAACCTAGCAGGACTGCAATAGGTAAAATAATCAGAATAATTTTTTTAATCATAACCAAACTCCGTTTCTTAGAAAATATACAATAGGATATGCACTTACAATAAGAGCATAAATTATATCGAATATTATAGATATATTATAATAAAATTTTTGTGGTTTATGCTCTAATTTACTCATAATTGCTCCACTTATGCCATAAAATGTTCCTGCATACAGAGCAACATATAAAATATACCCGATGTAATAGTAATTTTTTTGCAATAAGCAAAATGGACAATGGTGTGTCGGTAGTTGATATATATATGTTCCGAAAAACATAATAAGAGATATTATGGCAATAAAAATGTAAATAAAATTTGATACAAAAATGGCGATACTGTTTTTAAATAAGTATGATAGCAATACGAAAGTAAAAGATATATAAAAAAGATATACAAAATATATTTTATTGATAGAAAATATAAAAGAGATAGAAGATGACGAGGCGGCAGAAAATATTGTTCCACAACAACTAACCAATTTGCTGACATCAAGAGAAGTAAAAAAGGAGATATCATAATATATTTCAATACTAAGCAGAAAAAACCCCAAGACATAAAGCATAAATTTATATCTCGTGTATGGCTGATTTTCTTTTTTTAAATCATAATGATTAAGAACCAACCAAAAGCCAAATAGATAAAGATTTAAGATTTTATAAACGAACATTGAAGTCCCAAAACTTACAGAACTTACAACCCCTGCTGCACACATAGCGCCGGTAATGATATCTGACAGCTTATCTGCCGTAAAGATAAAAAATAGAAACAGAGGTAATTTTATGATAAATATGTATTTGATGATGGTAGCCACCAAGAAGCTTTGTTTTTCCAATTTGTATTGAGTTGGAGTAGTGGAATTTAGATTCCATTTTCTAACTATATTGATGCTTATAATAAAAGCAATAAGTCCAAAAAAAGCAAATATAAAATCAAGAGTTAGTATGGTTATAATTTCTGGTGTTAAAAGCATTAAATTATAGCCCCATTGTGTATATCTATTTGTCTGTCTATAAAATCAAGATTAAAAAATAGCGGATCATGAGAAGCTATGACAATGCTACTGTTACTATTTTTCAAATTACGCATTATTTTTATAAATTCTAGTGAAAGTTTTTCATCTAGGTTTGCAGTCGGTTCATCTGCTATTATGATTCGAGGATTGTTTATGAGAGCTCTTGCGATGGCTACTCTTTGCTGTTCACCTCCAGAGAGATTTTTTACAATAACATTCATTTTTGATTTTATTGAAAATTGTCCAAACAGTTCTCTTAGTCTATTATTTAGCTTTTCCTGATCAGGATTTGACGGAATGAGCGGCACTATAACATTTTCTTTTGCACTTAGAGTCGGTATAAGGTTGAATTTTTGAAAAATAAAACCTATGTGTTCTCTTCTAAATAAAGAAGTAAAATTATCTGCCATTTTAGAAACTCTTTTGCCATCAACTATAACTTCACCGCTTGTTGGTTTGTTTAAAGCTGCGATTAGTGACAAGATAGTACTTTTACCACTGCCGCTTGGTCCTTTAAGTAGAACAACTTCACCTTTTTTTATATGTATATTTACATTTTTTAGAGCGGTAATTTTATCATGAGTTCCTACTTTAAACTCTTTTGTTACATTTTTAAGTTCTATCATCATCTCATCACCTCATCAGCATTTAAGGAGGCTGTCTTCCAAGAAGGTATAATGGTTGCAGCTATATATATTGGTACGGTTAGGAAAAAGATGATAGCAAAAGTTTGAAAATCAAAAGCAAAAGGTAGGTCAAATTCCGGTTTTAGTGATGAATATCCTATAAATATATTTTTTAAAAGAGGGGCATTTAAGAAATAAACATAAAATATAGCCAAACTAAGTGCGGTAATGAAAGAGATGAAAGAGATAACGAATGCTTCGTAAAATTTCTCTTTAAGTACATCATCTATAGTCCAGCCCACGGCTTTTAATATGCCTATTTCTTTTTTTTCATCAGAGCTTATACCACTAGCTTTGTCGTAAATAATCATAAAAAATGTAAAAGCAGATATAATAAAAAGAGCTAAAAACAGGCCACTTTTGTAGTCAAATATATTTTGATAGCTAATGCTTAAATCTTCTTTTGTTATGACTCTGCAATCAGGATAGAGTAATCTGATTTTTTTGGCAATATTAGGAATTTCAACAGGGTTTGGTACTTTTATAACAAAATCAACTGCTTCATTTTTGCTCATTCCAAAAATATCTCTTGCTTTTTCCATCGGTAACAAAATAACATCATTGGATTCGAGTTTCGTGTCGTCACTAAAAACTCCAGCAATCGTTAACTTTTCCAAGCTTCCATCTGGTTTAATAAAATTAAAATAGCCATTATAAAAATTACTTTTAAGTATCTTTTGAACGCCTTTGCCTACAATCATGCTTTTTTTATCCTGAAGTTTGTCAAAATCAAACTTATCACATAATTTTGCATATAAATCCTTATATTGGTCATCAAATTTATCTATGCCAACAACAGAAAAATTTACTCCCGCATTTGCAAAATAATAATAACCCCAAACTCTAGGGATTACTGCCTTTACCCCATCTATTGCCAATAGTTTATTTATCCTGGAAGTGGGTATATTTATAGCCCTGCCTGCTTGTAGCCTTTGCACAGTTATATCAGGCAAAGCATTAAGTGTTGTGTCTAACTCGCTTTTTATAGAGTTTGATATAAATAAAACTGAACTTAACAAGAAAATTAACAGAGTAAACACAAAAAAGATAAATATATTTTTTGATCCTCTTCTAAATATAGAGGATATGGCAAAATCAAGCAAAAGAAAATTAAATTTATTTTTCAATATCTATCCTTGAGGGTAATTTTTTCTGAATATTTGCATAATTGTAAACAAAAGTTGATGGGAAATTTTCACCAAGAACAGGAGAATTGCTAAATATGGAGAAGGTATCACTAAGGCTTCTATGCCTGACATAGTGAGTTTCATTTGATATAGCCAAATCAGGTAAGCCTATCAGTTTTACAAATTTCACCTTTTTGTCGATATTTTTCTCTTTTGAGTTTAAAAATAGCACTTGTGCAAAAATTAAAAACAGCACTACAGATATAAATGAAAGTACAAACAGAGTCTTAATTTTCATTTTTTGTACTTTGTTTTTTATCTGTTATTGGTCAAGATATTTGATGAGACCAACAGATAACTTGCTAAAATTCATAGTTCTTGTCCCACCAAATTTTATGTTAAATAATTTTACACTAGCTCTATCTTTCAGTGGTATCAAATCATCCCCATGAGGTCCAACCAGCCTGCTTCCAAAAACATACAGTGCTTTTTTTGCATTGATTTTTTCAACTGTAAGGTAGTCCTGGACAAACATATCTTTGAACTTAGAATCCATATATTTATTGTATATAAAATAGCCTTGATGATAATATACCTGCAACATAGATTTTACTGAAACAAACTGCATTGTTTTTCCATTTTTAAGGTTTGCTTGACAGATAAACTTTTTATATTTGCTCAAAGGAAGCTGATAAACTGGATCTATTGAGTGAGGACTCAAAAGTTTTATGCCTCCAGCATTTAAGCTGAATGCTAAAATTGTAACTAATAATATAATCTTTTTCATGATAATTCCTTTATAATAAATCTTTTTTCTTAAATGCAATATAGCCCATAAACGAGAAGAATATCCCGAGTATTATAGGGTAAAATATTGAATAAAACATTAACAGTTTAGCCCCAAGTGTATCTAATAGATAATATGCAACAGGACCTATAACAGTAAGTTCTGGATCAAAAAGAGAGATAGCACCTATTCTAAAAACCTCAATAGGATTTGTAAGTGCTATAGAGATGATTAATCCGTCACTCACTCTTCCTTGTAGCATTAAACCAATCAGAGCAATATCTATAAAAGCCAATAATATTATCCATATCATAAAAGAGCTTCCAACGGCAATATCTGAAGATTTTACCAGTGTTGAGACAAAAAATGCGATACCAAGAAATACAAAACACATGGCAAATAACAGTGCTGAATAAAGTGATATCATAGCCCATGGTAAATTTCCACCTTTTGCTATTCCAAAAGCAACTCCTAATATAAGTGCAAATATAACTGGTAAAAATACGGTTAGAAACCTACCAAGCATTTTACCCCAATAGTAGTGTGTAAGTGAGATAGGAAAAGAGAGCATGTATTCTAAAACATTGCTCTCTCTGTCGCCTGAAATTGATTTGACTGTGGTTATGAGTATAAATATCGGCAAAATTATGATCGTAACTTGTATAAAAACCAAAAGCAGTCTACTAAGCCCGGTAAATCCCATAACAACAGAATCAGAGACTCCTGTTACAAAAAATAGTGCCATAAGCCCACCAAAAACAATAGCATATACATAAAACCATTTAGATCTTAGTGACTCTTTTATATCTAAATATGCCACTAGTAGGAGATTTTTCATTTTTTATCCTCTTTTTCCATCGCTTCAAGTTTTTTTGTGTTCAATTTTTCTACCTCGTATATTGTATTTACTGCATCTTTAAACCTTATGATTTCGTGATTTTTAGGTTTTGTTTTTTTTGTATATGCCGCCAAACCATAAGCCATAGGTGTTATGCTGTCATCCGTATAGTATGCAGTTCTTGCATTTATCCATTTTCCTGTTTTTGCATCTGTTATCCATAAAATTGCTTTATTTTTCCAAGGAATCTTTTCTTCATCCATCCATAAAACAGCACAACCGATATCATCAAATTTATATGTTTTTCCATTCTTCGGATTTACTATCTCAAATGCATATTTTCGCTCACTTATGGCCATTTTGCATCTTTCACACATATCTCTATCCCAATGGATTTTTTCTACTCCACCTATCTTCTTTTTCTCACAGCCACTAAAAAAAAGACCTATAGTGACAACTAAAAGGAGTAAGAGTTTAAATTTTTTCATCTTCAATAACTTTTCCTAGATCCATATAGATTTGTCTGTTTACCAAGCCTTTGATCTCATCTAGTCGGTGAGTGATAAATAGAGTTGAACAATCTTCGTCTAGCTTTTCTAGAAGCTTATAAAAATGCTCTCTTGCTTTTGGATCAAGATTTGCTGTTGGTTCATCGAAAACTAACAGAGAGCTTTTTTTTGAGAGTGCTATGGCAATCAAAAGTTTCTGTTTCATACCACCTGAGAGTTTAAAGAATTGTTTGTGAAGATTTTTTTTAAGATTTAAATCCATCTTATTTGACTCTTCAAAAATCATCTCTCTTGAGATATTTGCACTTTTGGTTATAAAAGATATCATCTCCTCAAGACTAATTTTGATTGGAGGTGGAAGCTGAGGTATAAAGCTTATATTTGGTAAAACTTTTACTCTGTCTTTGATAGGATCAAAGCCATTTACCTCAATCTTGCCTTCATCTATATGATAAAAGCCTAAAATCGCTCTAATTAAAGTAGTTTTTCCAGCACCATTTGGACCCATCATGGCGATTCTGCCACCTAGGTTTATGTCGAAACTAACATCATCAAGTACATTTACACCTAAAAATTTTTTAGTTACATTTTTTACATTTACAAACATACTACACCAAATCTTTTAATCTAAAATCTAACTTATAAGCATCAACATGACATACATCTATACATCTTCCACACATTATGCAGTCACCATTTTTGATGTACTCTTGATGTTTGCCCTTTGCAGCTCTCTCTTTATCGTGTTTTGGCTTTATAAATTCCAAAACATGATCTTCAGGGCAGACTGCTATACAGGCTGAGCAGTGATCACATTTATCCATATCCCATTTTAATCTAGTTAATCCAATCCATCCTATAAAATTATATGTTGTACCTACTGGACATATATATTTGCACCAACCTCTTCTTGAAAAGAATATCTCAAAAAGTAATATTACGACTACCCATACAAGAGCCAAACTCCATCCATAGGTTATAAATCTGCTAATTATTCCAATAGGATTTATCACTTCAAAAACAAGGTATCCATCTATTGCAGCTGCTAGAAGAAATACTACCCAAAAGAAAAATCTTATATTTGGATTAAAACTCCTAGACTTTATGATTTTTTTACTAACAAGTTTAAGATGAATCTTCTCTCCAATCTCACTAAGCAAACCATAGGGGCAAACCCATGAACAGTATGCTTTCCCCCCTACAAAAAAGTAGAAAATCAAAAGTGTTGCACTTCCAATGATGATATTAATATGCATAGAGTGGTCGCTTGCCAAAATCTCCAGGGCAGTAAAAGGATCAATCATGTGGAAGCCTAAGAGTCTTGAGCCGTTCAATGTCCCTTCAAGAACTTGTATATCTATATGAAAGGAGAGAAAGAATAGCAAATTAATAGTTATGATACTTATCCATCTCCATCCCCTCCATGAAAGCCTGTTGTGACCATGCTTGTTTTTATTAAAAAATGTTGAGAAAAAGGAAGCATTGACTAGCTCCCTGACACTCCCACTGTATTTATTCATATTTTACTCTTTATTTGCTTTGTCGTATTTTTCTTGAAATGTACTTATTTCGGTTGCCAAATCATCTAGTTGTTTATCGCTTAGATTTCCAAGCAAACCGTACATAACATAATTTTTCCTCTTGCCAGATTTAAATTCTTTGAGATTTTTGAGTATATAATCTTTACTTCTACCTCTAAGTTTTGGTCCAATTATTCCTCCACCAGCATTTCCGTGACAAGAAGAGCAATTTTTCTTGTATAGCGGTGAAACTTTAAATTCAGCAATATTTCCAACTTTACTTCTTAGAGCTTGGAGTTTTTTATCCATTTCACTGTTTTTCTTAGAGTTAGCATTTGATTTTCTCTCTTGCTGAATCTCTCTTTTAATAGTATTTTCTTTTACCAAATGAACTTTAATTTCTGATTTTTTAATTAAAGTTTTTATATTTGCTAACTTATGCACCTCTTTATCTAAATTGAGCATATATATACTAGCCCATATTGCCAGGATTAATGCTATTGCCGCTATAATGTGTCTAATCATTTTCTCTCCATCCTCATCTTTCTTATTTGTTTATTGAAATTTGCTATCTCTTGCGCTATACTTTCAAGTTTTTTATCATCAATTTGACTAACCAACTCTTTCATAAGTACATTTTTTCTTTTTCCTGTTTTAAAAGCAATAATTCTTTTGTATATAAAGTCTTTACTTTTGTCCAAAAGAGAAGGACCAATGATGCCGTTTGCATAGTCATCATGACAAGCGGCACACTTAAGGATATAATCCTTGCTTAGTCGTTTTATCATCATAGTAATTCTTACTCTCTCATAAGGAGATTTGATATTCAGATAAGCATCTATTGTTGTTTTTGTTTTTGATGTTTCGGCATCATACTTATCTATCTCTTTTGCCTCTTTTGACTTATCTTCTTGGTTGTAAGAGTAGTAAAATTGCCCGCCATTTTCTTTTGATTTCTCTTTTTTTACAGCCTCTTTTACAACATTTTTAGTTACCTTTATAGCGGTCGGAGCCTCTTTTTTGGTTGACTCTTCTTTTTTCTTTTTTTCACCACAACCACTAAGTAGCAACACTCCTGAGATAGCACAAATGAGTATAGTTTTCTTACTTATCATTTTTTACCTTTCTTATAAACACTAGCATAGGTTTGCGCCGGTATTATTTTAAGTACTTGTGTTGGGCAAAGCTCTACACAGGCTCCACATCCGACACAGGCTTCTCTGATTTCGGGAATTAATCCACCATCTTTCTTTATCATACCTATCGCATCACTTGGTGTTGGATACGGACACATATCAGCACAGATTGTGCATGGTTTGCCTCTTGATTTGTCAAGTTTAAGTAAAAGTTGCTTTTGAAGCTTCACTTTTTCTTTTTCATCACCTCTTAAGTTGGCATCTCTATTTTTCTTTTGGCTTGCTGTGAGAACTTTTGTGTGGTTATATATCTTGTCGATTGCACTGTCCGGAACTTTTTTATTATGCAGTGCCAAACAACCATCTACATTTGCAAGGTAAGCAACACCCATTTCAACATATTTTATATTGTCGTGTTCGTGATTTAGCGCACCACTAGGGCATGCAAGCATACAAGGAAATGCTTCGCATAGATAGCATCCTCTTTTTTCTGGGTCGATATAGGCCATTCCAACGCTAGCTCCTCCCTCTATGTCTTCTAGTTCTATTGCATCATATGGACAAACTTGCAGACATTGGCCGCACTTTATACAGAGTTTTAGAAACTGATCCTCTTCCACTGCTCCAGGAGGTCGCAATCTTAATGTGCTAGCTTTCAGATCGGGTGCAAAGTAGATACCAGCTCCACTAGCAAGTCCCAAAACTCCCAAACCCGTCATCTGCTTTATAAATTTTCTTCTTTTTTTATCATCGAGACTCAAAGGACTCCTCCTATATTCATTTTTGGTTTTTTGTCTATTGCCAATACAACAGGCTCTGATAGTGGAGCAAGTTTGGCTAAAAAATTTATGATAGAGATGATTGGTGAACCATAGAAAAATCTGACATTTGGATTAGATAGTAGCATCTTGTCCGCATAAAATCTTTCGATATGGGGTGTGTCACCAATTCCGTCATTGTTTCTATCAAAGCCTTGATAATTATCCCAATAATTTCCTATCCAAATATTTTCTGTAACTTTTCTGTTAAATGAATCATTTACAACATTTTCAATATTGCCCTTTATGATGTTATTTTTGAAAATATTTGCTATACTCAATGAGTGAAATTTTACAGCTATACTGTTATATAGAAGCTTGTTTCCTTCAATATAATTATGTGTACCAGGCTGAAAGGGTGATCTGTCTAGATAGAGACCCCTAGCACAGTAAATCATAGTGTTGTCTTTTATAGTATAGTTAGAGCAGTCTTTTAATCCTATGCCAAGACCGGTAGTTCCTAGTGAATTTTCTATCACATTTCTATAGGCTTCGGTATCTTGAGAGTACATAAAAAATATACCAACACTGTTGTGCTTAAAAATATTGTCTTGAACAATATTTTTACCTGTGTACATAAAATGTAAAGAGTATCTACAATACTCACCATAATTTTTTCCTATCAAATTTCCATGACTGTACCAAACTATAAAATCCCTTGATTTTATAATCTTGTTGCTTCTTATTATATTATCATTACTATACCATAGTCTTATGGCATCACCCCTGAGCCCAAGACTAAAGGGTTTTGAGCTTATATAATTACCACTTATCTCACTATCGCTAACTTGTTGCAAATCTATCCCAAAAAGCGAGTCAACTACACGGCAATTCAGGACTTTTATATGCTTAACATCTTTTATAGCTATGCCAGCATCTAGTCTTTCATGCTCTTGTCCACTGTTTGTTATGATAAGATTTTTAATAGTTACAAAAGAACTTTTAATCCTTACAACCGTACCTTTTCCATCACCTTTGATGATGGCTTTTTGATTTATACCGTCTATTATGAGAGGTTTATTTATAACTATGTTCCCATTATATGTGCCAGCAGGAAGCTCCAATAAAGAACCAGGTTCTGCGGCGTCTATCGCTTTTTGCAGTGCATTCTCTGCAAAAAGAGATAAAAATGAGAGTATAAGTATCAAAAACCATCTCATAATAGTATCTTATTTCTCTTCAGCTTTAAGTGCTTTGCTTTTTGAGACAACTGCTAGCAGACTCAAGATACTTATGGCTACAAGAAGCCAAAAACCAGTAGTCGGATATGAGTGTGTTGTAAATTGTGCAACTTTTCCATCTCCAAAAACTGTCGGCATAAAAGGTTTGATTTTAAATGCTCCCCACTGGTGCATATGGTGTCCAAACCAATAGAGCCAATAAGAGTAAAAACCTATAAATATAATTGGTAGAGATATAGGCACCAACATTAGAAGATTTAATATTTTTGATTTATAAACCATAAACAGTACTAGCAATAGAGCTGTAAATACTAAAGCATAAGGAGCAACCATTCTGAGATATGGCGCACCTCTGTCCATAGGGTCCATGCCTATAAAGTGGTTAATTGTTTCCATCTCAAAAACATCACCACTAAAACCATCAAAATGATAGTAAACAGGGATGCCATTTGGAAATGACTTCTTAGGATAATTAGGAGCTTCAAGAGCTACATACCATATAGGAGCAGATACAACGCCTATCTCCATGTCCTGGTCAATAAGTTTTTTCAGACTGCTAGCTATATCTTTCGGTATAGTTGGACTTACATAAGACCCCTTCTTGTAATAATCCCAAACTTTTGTAGTTAGTGGGGAGATCTTGTTTGCTTTATCCTCTTTCACTAAATCCACCACATTGTGAGTAAATACAACAGGGATTACGAAGAAGTATAGTAATATTCCGAGTGCCAATAGAGCGAAAATCCTCGATTTCATCAAAGAACTGTTCATGTTTTTGCCTTTATGTTTTCTTGTTTTAATTTTATATATTATACAGTAGAAGTGTTAAATAAGTATAAAATTAAAATAAGTTTTTATTATGTAAATATTATGTATGACATACCAGAGTCAAAAGGCTCTGGTATGTCTGTGTTTGGGTAGAGATTAAAACAAGTTAGCGTTTTTATCTATCCATTTTAGATATGCAATGATATCATCAACTTGTTCAGGAGTCATACCTTGGTTAGGCATTCTGAGATTAAAATAGTGAGTCATTGATTCAATGTATGGATTTTTATACATTTTTTCTGGATGTAGTATCCAGCTTTTTACCCATTTTTCACCATTTTCATGTCTTCCTAGAACACCGACTAGGTCTGGACCAGAACTTACTTTTCCGATAACATGACAACCAGTACATCCGCCTTCAAGATAAGCTGCATGTCCTTTTTGAGCTTTTGCACTCATAGGAGTTGCAATTTTTTTAACAAGTAAATCTCTTGCACGAATTCCAACATCAGCGGTTTTTACCATGTATTGCCAAATCATATTTTCAAATAGAATCGCTTTGTTGAGATTTCCGGCTTTTTTAGCTTCATTGGATAACTTCTTTTGCTTAGCAATTTTACCATACTGGTCAAGTGCATCAACAACAAGGTTTTTAACTACCGGATATTTCTCGTAGTGATTCTCTTTTAAGAATTTAACAACACTTTGGATAACAGCGTCAGTTGCTTTGTTAACAGCTACTGTTTTGTCATACTCAGCTTTAAGTTGTTTTGGAGTCATTTTTGCCATTTTTAATCTAGCAACTTTTGCATACTTTTTATTCGGATCTTTTACAAGCAAGTAACCAAACATTTCAAGGTGAAGAGCTGAACAGAATTCTGTACAGTAATAAGGGAATATACCTTCTCTGTCAGCTTTAAAAGTAAGTGCTACTGTTTTGCCTGGTTCTAGTGAAGCGTGAACATTGTATTGGTCAACTGTGAAACCGTGAGTTTCATCTTCTGCTCTTTCAAGGTTTGTAAGATAAAAAGTTACTGTATCTCCAAGATTTACATTTACATGCTCAGGGTTAATATGACTTCTTACCATAGTTCCGTAAACATATACATGCTTACCTTTTCTTACTATCTTCTCTTGTCCCGCTAGAGTTTTTCCTCTATGAACTTTTCCTGTAAATGGATTGTATCCCATTTTGTATCTAACTTCAGGGTGAAGTTTGCTAGCTCTAATTGCTACTGCTTGGTGAGGCTCACCTAAACCGATAGGTAAATCATAAAGCATTTGCATTTTTTTGCCACGAATATCAATCAATTGGTGGTTTTGTGGATGCAATGGTCCGATTCTGTCAAATCTATCAATAGATAGTTTGTTTAGAGCGATAATATAATCACCTTGAGGATCTTCAGTCTTGCCTTCCATTCCGCAAAGGTGACCAATATTATAGTTAACATTCATTCTGTCACTTACTTTACAAGTTAGGTAGCTCCACTTAACCACTTGAGAATCAACATATAATGAAGTATAGATTTCACCAGTTTTTTTCCAATGCTTACCTATTTGGTTGTGTAGTGGTCCAAGGCCCAACTCTGCTTGACAGTGTAGAGCTTTTTTCATATCTAAAATAGGTATACCAAAAGGATCCTTGCCAACAAACTCTTTGTTTTTAAAGAGCTTCATCATCTTTGCAAAGTCATATACTGATGCGTGAGTATCAAGTTTTCCACATACTACAACATATTTTCCATCTGGAGTAACATCGACACCGTGAGGTGATTTTGGTTCTGGAACTAGAAATAATGCATTATTTTTAACAGCTACTGAAATTGGTATAACCCTCATTCCGTTTATAACTTTTACATTTTTTGGATCTTTTGCAAGTTGTGCAAGTTTTTTCCAGTTGTAAACTTGTAAAAAGTCTGTATCATTTCTAGAACATCCCGCCTCAAATGGAGGAAGACCTTTTTCTATACCACCTGTATACATTTCAGAGTTGAAACTGTTAGTAAAACCCCAACCGTAACTTGCTTCCTTACCTGCATCTGATAAATCTTGCATGTATGGAGGAAGTTCAAGGGTAAAAGATTTTTTAGGCTCAATTCTTCCTGTTTTATGGTTAAATTTCCATATTGTCACACCACCACGATAAGTTTCTGGATAGTCGCTGATTGGATGCCAGTTATTATCTAATGGAGCTGCATATTGGCAAGCTTCTAAGATATACTCACTATTTGGAGTAAAGAAAGCTCCACCGTGATCACTTTTGAAAACAGGGTTTACGACTATCTGTTTTGTTACAAAGTCATTTAAGTCAATTACTGCTATACGAGGGTTTGCTTTATCATTGATAACAAGCCATTTACCGTCATATTTGCCATTTGTCTCAGAAAGCCCTGGGTGATGAGTGTCTCCCCAAGTTATCTTTTTGCCTCTTATATTTCCCTCTGCAAGAATTTTTTTGGTGTCATCATCGTAACCCCATCCTTGCCAAGGTTCCGGTGTAAATACACCTATATATTTTAATATTTTCATCGACGGTACACCATATACCATCATTTGTCCAGCTTGTCCCGTTGAGCTGAAAACTATATACTTATCTCTTCCGCCACTTGGCAGGTAAGTTTTTGCTGCTGCCAACAAATCTTGTTGAGATAAATGCCTCTCCTTCATCACCTTATCTAACTCAGTTGCGCCACTAGCAAATGTAGCAAGTAGTGCGGTCGTAGCTAATAAAGCTGACGCTTTACCAAACACATCCTTCATCGCGTGTCTTCCTTTAATTTTTAAACAACGAATAATATCGTTATTGTTCACCTTTAACTTGATTATTATCAAGAATTGGCACCTTTTTTAATACTAATTTAATAGTTTATGTGAAATTTTATCATAAGCTGAGTTTCTTTTTGGTCGCTATATTTTTTATAGAATAAAAATTTTAAAAAGCCAATGATTGGTTAGGTACTTAGGTATCATATATCCTAGTTTTCCCACAGTTTGAATAATATCAGCGTTTATTTTTTTTCTTAGTTTAAAAACCAGGTTTTTTAATGCGCTTGGAGGGGCTTCTTCGTAGATGTAAATTTTATCTTCTATGTCTTGTGTGGTCACCAAATTACCGCGATGAGCCAATAAAAGTTCAAAGAATTCTATCTCTTTTTGAGTTAGAGATATAGATTTGTCTTTATATATAAATGTTTTATTGTCAAAATCATAGTAGCTACTCTCTTCTAATTTTATTATGGTTTGTGAGTTTTTATATATATGTTTTGCACACTCTATTAAAAGTCGGTTTAAATCACTCTCTTTTATGGGTTTTATCACATATTCTATCAAAGAAAGTTTTATGGATTCTAATAAAAAATCTTGATCAGCATAAGCACTAGTTACGATAATTGGAACTTTGTGGTTTTTTTCTCTTATTTTTTTGATAAATTCCAAACCACTTAACTTTGGCATTTTGATATCTGTTATGATGATGTCAGGATGGTGTTCATTATAAAGCTTGTATGCTTCCTCCCCATCTTTTGCACAAAAGACGGTCTCAATAAACAGTAGCAATACTTTTTTAAAACTCTCTCTTACATTGTCTTCGTCTTCTGCCAATAAAATTGTACTTTTGTTTAAAAGAATTTCATATTTTTCATCCATAAAATTAAACCTTTAGAATGATTTAGTTTTTATTATAACATAAAAAATTATATAATATCGCCAAAGGAACCTATATGCTTAAAAATATTAGCTTTACAAAACGGTATGTATTTGCACTCTCTTTGATAGCACTTTTATCGACTTTGGCGTATTTTAATCTTGATCATCTGATATCTTCTCAAGCTGATAATGGCAAGATGATAAATTTGAGCAGTAGGCAAAAGATTTTTGCGCAAAAAATTGCTTTTTATTCTATTTACTACAAAATTAAAGAGTTAGAACCAATAATAAAATTTATGGAGGAATCGCATAAGCAACTAGTAGGTGCACCTATGTCGGATAAATTAAAAAAATTATATTTTCAAAAACCGGTAATGCTGAATAAAAGGATAAAAACTTATCTTTTTCATGCTAAAAGATTTAATGAATCGCGAGATGGAAGAAGTTTAACATATCTTTTACAGCACGCAAATTCGATAGAAGAAGATTTGGATAAAGCTGTAAATCTTTATTTGGCAGAATCTGAAATTAATACCCAAAAACTAAAACAGGTTGAGCTTTTTATATTTATTTTTACACTTTTTACTCTGTTTTTTGAGGCTGTATTGATATTTATGCCTGCAAATAGAAGGATTAAGCAAGACACCAAAGAATTGACTGCCCAAAAAGATTATTCAAATGCAGTTATAGAATCCAGCACAAATGCTATCATAACACTTGATAGAGATTTGAAAATAAGGACATATAATGAGATAGCAGAGAAGATTTTTGGTTATAAAAAAGCACAAATGCTAAATCAATCAGCCTTTGAAAAGATTATCCCGGAACAATATAAGATACTTCATGAAGATGGTGTTGAAGAGTTTTTAAAGAAACTGAATTTAGATGATTTTGGTGAAGTAGGAGAGATGCAAGCGGTAAATAAAAATGGGGATATTTTCCCAATCAGAATCTCTTTTGGAACGAGTGGTGAAAATGAAACAATAGCGATAGTTGCAAATGTGCAGGATATTACAAAAGAAAAACTAAAAGATCAGCTACTTCAGCAACAGGCTAAATTTGCAGCACTCGGTGAAATGATAGCCATCATCGCTCATCAGTGGCGACAGCCTTTGGCAGAGTTAAATTTCAACTGTATGTATATAAGAAAAAAACTAAAAGGGAGTGATTTGGCTAATGATGTCAGTAAAAATGAAGATATTATCCAATTTATGTCCGATACCATAACAAACTTTCAAAACTTTTACAAGGTCACAAAAAGCAGTATTTTTAATCCGATTGTTTCGATAAATCAAGCTATAAGTATAGTAGAGTCTTTGTTGAATTCAAACCAAATCAAGCTGACAAAGGAGATAGATTCTAAAATTACAATTTATGGAAATTCTAACTCCTTAGCGCAGGTAGTGTTGTCAATTTTACAAAATATGATGGATATCTTTAGAAATAGACAAATCTCAAATCCTGCTATTTTTATATCTTTAAAAGATACGCAATCGAATATAGTTTTAAAGATAAGAGATAATGCAGGCGGAGTTCAAATAGAGCCGGTAGATGATATATTTAAACCATTTAAAAGTAAAAAGAAAACCCCATCTACAGGTATTGGGCTTTACATGTCAAGGTTGATTTTGCAAAGCAAATTTAAAGGAGATATAGCGGTTTGCAATACAGAAAGAGGAGCAGAATTTACGATAAAACTGCCCCATTAAATTACTTGGTATCAAGCTTATAGGGCAAATCTTCTTTTATCTCACTGAATTTTAAAACTTTTGTGCCTTTATGATCAGTTTTGAAATTTTGTGCATCTTTTTTACTCGCAAAAGGAATGAGTTCATGTCCCATGGGGCCGTATATATTGCTTCCGAGTACAAAATAGGCACTCCTTGCATCAATCGCATTTTGTGAATAATAGTCAGTTACGAGTATTTTTGTGATATTTTTTCTTTTGGCAAAAGCGTATTTTCCCCATTTTTTAGGGTTAAAGTAAAACTTCATCATATCTTTTACTCCATCAAAAGAGAGGTGATGTTTATGATTGCCGTGTTTATAAAATATTTGGGATGCCCATCTTGGATATTTGGAGACAAACATACCGCATACTGGGCACTTGTCGCCTTCTTTTACTTTTACATGTGTGTGTTTATTG
>JAJRPV010000039.1 GCA_024280575.1 Campylobacterales bacterium | reverse complement strand
TTTGCAGGACTAACTTGTTAATTCAAAAACGATTAACGCAGTATTTATGGAACCTGTTGATACCCGTAGGGAAGTCTACTTTGAGGCAATCTTCAAAAGATAAAAGTTCTCGAATTAACAAGTTAGTACTTCGAATTTTATCTTTTAAATCTTACCTCAAATTAGGCTTTTGTGGGGGTTGCTACTGCGCAGTGGTCTCTTAAATAAAATACCTCTGCTTTTGACGAGTGAACTATATGGCACTATATCCATAGCAGTTGGTTTGATTATTTATGTATTAAATCTATATGGGCTTATAAATATATTTACACTAAGCATTGTTTTTGTATGTACATTAGTTTTTAGACTCTTGGCTTATTATAATAAATGGCATTTACCAAATTTGAGTGATTAGGTACTTATTAAATTAAATTAGATATAATTAACAATCTTAATTTTTAAGGATGTTGCTATGTATGAAAAAATAGACAAAGATTATGTATTGAATACTTATGCAAGAAATTATGTAAATTTTAAACAAGGCATCAATGCAACTCTATATGATGAAAAAGGGAAAGATTATATTGATTTTACCAGTGGCATTGGTGTAAGCAGTGTAGGGCATGGTAATGCAAGGTTGGCAAATGCTATATGTGAACAGGCAAAAAATCTGATATATACTTCAAATCTGTTTCTTATAGAGCCTCAGGCAAAATTGGCTAAAAAGTTGGCATTTTTGAGTGGTTTTGATATGGCTACATTTTTTGCAAACTCAGGAGCCGAGGCAAACGAGGGAGCTATAAAGATTGCTAGAAAATATGGCGAAAGAAACTTTAATAATAAAAAATACAAGATAATAACTTTAGAAAATTCATTTCACGGCAGAACCATCACTACGGTAAAAGCTACCGGACAAAAAAGCTTCCATAAATCAGAATTCAGCCCTTATCCGGATGGTTTTTCTTATGATCACAATATAAAAAACATATATAAATCAATTGACGATGAAACGATAGCCGTGATGATTGAGCTTGTGCAAGGCGAGGGCGGTGTTCAGCCATTTGATAAAAAAGAGATACAAGATCTTGCAAAGTTTCTAAAGGAAAAAGGACTTTTGCTGATAGTTGATGAGGTTCAGACAGGAGTGTATAGAAGTGGTGAGTTTTTAGCTGCAAATTTATATGATATAGAGCCAGATATCATAACTTTGGCAAAAGGTTTGGCAGGAGGTGTGCCGATAGGTGCAGTCATGACCAAGCATAAAGATATATTTGAACCGGGTGATCACGGGAGTACATTTGGTGGAAATTTTTTGAGCACAAGAGCCGGTTTGGAAGTTTTAGATATTTTGGAAAGTTATAAAAACAGTGGTTTGCTTGATGAATCTTTTTTATATTTTGAAGAAAAACTGAGTGAAATTTGTAAGAATTATCCAAATTTTTTTACTGAACATGTTGGTTTGGGTTTAATGAGAGGCTTTAGATGTAAAGATGCGGAAACTCTGACAAAAATTGTAAAAGCCTGTTTTAATGAAGGACTTTTGGTGCTGAAAGCCGGTAAAAATACACTCAGAATGTTACCGCCTTTAACAATTAGTAAGGATGAGATTAATGAAGGTTTTAAAAGGATGACGAGTGCGCTTGATTGGATGTCTTAGTTTAAGTTTTGTATTTATTTGCTCATTGTCTGCAACTGAAAATTCTAAATTATTGTCTGGTTTAAAACAAAATATACTTAAAAATCAGAAAAAAACAAACGAATTAAACAGTGATAATTTAGAAAAAAGTTGGATAAACTCTATCGTAGGCTCTTTTAGTTATAGCAACAGCGATGCCAATGGCAGAAGAAGAGAGGATTCCAATACACTTTCAGTCTCTATAAACCAACCTGTGTTTAAAAGTGGTGGAATTTTTTATGCTATAAAATATGCAAATGCAAATAGAAATTTTTTGAGAATTTCTACAAAATACAGTGAGCAGACACAGATTAAAACAATACTTTTTACATTGTATAGTTTAAGAAAACTGGATTTGCAGATAGAAAAACAACAATATATGATAGAAAACGCCAAGATAGATATAATTAGAAAAAAAGAACAGTATAAAAACGGTTTTTTAGACAGTAGTTATCTGAATCAAGCGATTTTAACTGAAAGTTCGTTGCAAAGGGCTCTTTTGGATATGTATTCAAATAGACTCGAGCTGATAAAGACTTTTAAATCTTATAGCGATATGGATGTGAACAATATATCTTTGCCTGTTTTTACTTTAATAAATGAATCAGAATTTCTAAAAAAATCTCTTTTGGTTGAACAGAAAAATAGTGAAATAATCAAAAGTAATTATCTAAAAAAGATGACAATATCAAGCTATCTTCCTACGGTAACTTTTAATGCAGGTTATTATAATACACATGATTTTGGTGCAAGAAAATATACTACTTACGGACTGAAAATCAGTATGCCTATTGTTGATATAAACAGAGGAAGAAGCATAGAAATCAAAAGATTGGAATACCTAAAATCAAAATTGGAATATCAAGATGTAAAAAGAAGTGAACGAGAAAATTATGATTTGGTCGTGAAAAAAATCAAACTTTTAGAAAAAAAGATAGCTTTGGCTAAAAAAGATTTAAAGCTATATGATTCACTTTTGATATCAACAGAAGACTCTTACAAGGCAGGAGAAAAAACGATTTATGATGTAGATACTTTAAAAAATTCTAAAGAAACTATGTCGATAGATGCAAAAATATTTAATATTGATATACAACTTTCACTCTTAAACTTATATGCGAAAATGAATGGTAAAATTTAGTCAATATATGCAAGAGTGGCTTTATGGAGAAGATGGCTACTATGAGAAGCACAAAGAGATAGGCAAAAAAGGAGACTTTTATACCGCTGTTAGTACAAGTATGTTTTTTGGAGGTTGTATAGCTAAAAGGCTGATTAGTGTCATAGAGAGTGGTTTTTTGAGCCCTACATGTAGCGTCGTTGAGATAGGAGCTCACAAAGGCTATTTGCTCGCAGATATGATCCAGTTTATATATACGCTTAAGCCGAATCTTTTAGATAGTCTTAGATTTATTATAGTTGAACCTTTTGAAGAAAACAGGAGTACTCAACAACGATACTTTAAGGATTCTTTTGGCGATAAAATTAGATTAAATCATATTAATGATTTAAAAGAGTTGAGTTGCGATGATGCTTTTTTTGTTGCAAATGAAATATTTGATGCTTTTCCATGTGAAGTTGTAAAAGACAAACAAATGCTTGTTTTTGAAGACGGTGACTTAAAATTTATTCCGATGGATAGCAAAACAGAAATATTGTCAAAAAAATATGATATCAAGAAAGGTGAAATTTCTATTGGTTATGAAGAATTTGCAGATAGTATGTTTAAAAGTACCAATAGATATGAATTTGTAACATTTGATTATGGTGATAGATATGCGAGAGATGATTTTTCTCTTAGAGTTTACGATAAGCATAAAGTTTATCCATTTTTCTCTTTGAGTGATTTTGCAAAAGATATAAAAGCGGATAAAAACTTTAAAGATTTTTATAAAAAAAGCGACATAACTTATGATGTAAATTTCGATTATTTGATAAAAGCTTATGAAAAAAGAGGTGCAAAATTGGAATCATACTCTAGCCAGCTTTCAGCCTTGGTAGATTTTGGTTTGACTGAACTTCTGGAAGTTTTGCAAAAAAATTCCACACATGAGGCTTTTGAACAAGAGATAAATAAAGTAAAAATTCTAATAGACCCCTCAATGATGGGCGAGAGATTTAAAATGGTAAGTTTTAGAAAATAACAGGAGAAAGACAATGAAAAAAAAGGAATATAAAAAAGAGCTTTATGATTTGCAAGTACAATTAGTTGAATTCCAAAAAGAGGTAATTGCAAAAAAAATACAAGTATGCGTTATTTTCGAAGGACGAGATACTGCCGGAAAGGATGGAACCATAAAGCGCTTTATTGAGCACCTGAGCCCTCGTGATGCCCGTACCGTTGCACTTGGTATTCCAACTTCAAAAGATAAAAATTCATGGTATTTTCAGAGGTTTGCACCATTTCTTCCCAGTCGTGGAGAGATTGTATTTTTTAACCGCAGTTGGTACAATCGGGCAGGGGTTGAAAAAGTGATGGGATTTTGCACTGATAAAGAGTATAAAATTTTTATGGAAGATGTTGGAAGTTTTGAAAATATGTTGGTTAATTCAGGTATCATATTTATAAAATATTATCTGGATATTTCACAAAAAGAGCAAGAAAAACGCCTAAATGCAAGGAGAGTAGATCCACTCAAACAGTGGAAATTAAGTCCTATAGATGCACAGGCTCAAAAGTATTGGGATGATTACTCTCGTGCTAGAGATGTAATGCTTGAAAAAACATCTTTTGATTTTGCACCTTGGTATATCATTCATACTGACGACAAAAAACTGCTAGAATCAATGTAATAAAGCATTTCTTAAATAGCGTTAATTATAAGGGGAAAGATGAAAAGCTTCTTAACTTTGATTCTAATATTGTCTGCAAGTTTGATTTGGCGTGTTATGAAAAAGGATTAATAGAAAAATAAATCTTTTTATGATTTTAAGAACTGACCTTACGCACTTTTTTCTCGAAAAGCTCTGCTTTTCGTAGCTTTAGGGGGTTGTAGGGACTTTTGTCCCTGCCACTATAACGAGCTTTGCTCATTATAGTGCGTAAGGTCAGTTAAGAAATAAGAATTTCCACCCTAAACACAGCACCGTCTTCATCATTTCTTACATCTAGCTTTCCATTGCAATGATCTTCTATGATAGTCTTGCTCATGTACAATCCCAATCCTGTTCCGTCTTTTTTTGTTTTTGTTGAAAAGTATGGATCA